>NCBD01000087.1 GCA_002255315.1 Actinobacteria bacterium 21-64-8
GACCCAGGGTCGAGCCGCCTCGACGAACTCTTGGTCACTCAGCGCACGCAGGTAGGCGCCGTTCATCGCGGTCATCTTCTTCACGTCAAAGAACGCCGGCGAGGGCACGACGTCTTCGAGGCGAAACTCCTCAATCATCGTCGCGCGCGACACGATCTCCTGATCGCCGCGGGGACTCCAACCGAGCAGCGCGAGATAGTTCACGAACGCGTCAGCGAGAAATCCTTCGTCGCGGTAGCGCTCGGTCGCGACGGGATCTTTGCGCTTGGAAAGTTTCTTGCGCTGTTCGTTCACGAGCAACGGCAAGTGCGCGTAGATCGGCAGGTCGAGCGCGCGGTCGCCGACAACGTTGAGTGCCTCCCAGAGCAAAATCTGCTTGGGCGCGTTCGAGAGATGCTCTTCGCCGCGAATGACGTGGGTGATGCGGTCGTTTCGATCGTCAACCACGTTCGCCAACGCGTAGAGCACCGCCCCCGACGATTTGGCGACCACGAAGTCCTCGAGCGCGGCGAGTTGAAACTCGACCTCGCCGCGTACCAGGTCGTGAACCGTGAGCGTCCCCTCGAGAGGACGCTTAAAGCGAAGCGCCGTCGTGGCGCTCGGGGTGAGCCCGCGCTCGCGACAAAACCCGTCGTAGCCGGGGGTCTTGCTCGCACCCTTGCGCGCGGCGACGTCCTCAGCGCGACAGTCGCAGTAGTAGAGGTACCCACCGGCGAGCAGCGCGTCACGCGCGACGGCGTGCGCCTCGGCGTTCTCGCTCTGGCGCGTGGGACCCTCGTCGACGTCGAGTCCGAGCCAGGCCATCGAACTGATGATGACGTCTTCCCACTCTTGGCGATTTCGACTCTCGTCAGTATCTTCGATGCGCAAGATAAAGACGCCCTCGGGGTGTTGGCGCGCGATGAACCAGTTAAAGAGCGCCGAGCGCGCCGAGCCGACGTGAAAGAGACCCGTTGGCGAGGGCGCGAACCGGACGCGTGGTCCGCTCACCGACTACTCCTCAAGGGAGATGGCGCCGTTCGGACAGCCCTTGACGGCTTGGTGGAGTCGCTCGGTGAACTCTGGCGCGGGGTGTTCTTGCAAGACGTAGAGGTAGCCGTCGTCACGCACTTCAAAGATCTCGGGGGCGATACCCATGCACACGGCGTTACTAGTACACAGATCGAAATTGACGTTGACCTTCACGGATACTCCTTGACCAACCAATCGTAGTTCGACGCCGGCGCAGCCGGCGCGTACCGGCACCTGCCTATGCTGCAAAGCGTTCAAAGGAGCACGGTGGAGCAGCGTCGTTTAGGTTCACTCAGCGTCTCAGCGGTCGGGCTGGGCTGTAACAACTTCGGGGGGCGCCTCGATCAAGCGGGCACGAGCGCCGTCGTGAACGCCGCCTTGGAAGCGGGCGTGAACTTCTTTGACACCGCCGATATTTACGGCGGCGAGCGCAGCGAAGTGCTCTTAGGTGAGTGTCTGCACGCGCGACGAAGCGAGGTCGTGATCGCCACGAAGTTCGGTATGCCCCTCGACGACGTGCGCTTTGGCGCGAAGCCCGAGTACGTGAAGAGCGCCTGCGCGGCATCCTTGAAGCGCCTCAACACCGACTACATCGACCTCTACCAGCTGCACTACCCCGACGAGACCGTGCCCATCGAAGAGACCTTGGGCGCGCTGCACGAACTGATCGAAGCTGGTTACGTCCGCGAGATTGGCTGTTCGAACTTGAGCGTCGCTCAACTGCGCGCGGCAAAGACCGCCGCCGGCGCGAAGCCGGCCTTCATCTCGGTACAGAACCAGTACTCGCTCCTGGCGCGCGACCCCGAACGAGACGGGGTGCTCGAGGTCTGTGACGAACTCAACCTCGGCTTCTTGCCCTTCTATCCCCTCGCTAACGGACTGTTAACGGGCAAGGTTCGCCCCGGCGAACCCATCGCCGAGGGCACGCGCCTCGCGACCATGGCGCCCGAACGCTCCGCACACTGGCGCAGCGACGAGCTCATGACGCGCGTGGGCACTCTCATTGACTTCGCCGACGCCATCGAGACACCGCTCTTGACGCTCGCCTTTTCGTGGCTGCTCTCCCACCACCAAGTTCGTTCAGTGATCGCCGGCGCCTCCACGCCCGCCCAGATTCAAGCGAACGTGGCGGCGGCTGTACCTTTGAGTGGTGATGTCGTCTCGGAACTCAACGAACTGACGCGCTGAAACTCGAGCGCGCGTTAGTTGAACGCGTGCTGAATGAACGAACCGCTTCACGCACGAGAGTGAAAAAGTGCGATAATTTCTCGACTTACGTCTGCTCCTCGAGCGGCTCCAAGAAGAAGTTGAGCGAGCTCCATATCGTTCTCCGCGAAATCGGCGTTACTGATGGGCATGCCGTAAATCGGTGAACCCTTCTCGTCCTTCGCGGTCGGATTGACGATGTCGTTGGCGCCTACGACGATGGCGACGCCGGCCGTTTGCAGCTCTAAGTTCGCCTCATCCATCTCTTTGAACTGTTCGCAGGGGACGTTCGCCTCGGCGAGTAGAACGTTCAAGCGCCCGAGCATTCGCCCCGCCACCGGGTGAATCGCGTCAAAGACCTCGACGCCACGTCGTTTCATAGCCTCAATCACTTCGAAGGGAGGAAGGACGACGACCGCCCGAACGAGCGGCTATGTAATGCCTCGCTCACGTCACGAGCGGGTGCCGTTGCCAGACAATGCCTCACCACTTTCCTCGTCGCCCCGATTGTCACGAGCCGAAGGCACCATGGAGGCACCGACATCAATACTCGTCTCCGACCTTCAAAACCACGGTATTCACTTGTCACTTGAGCGCTCACGCAGGGGGGATTTCATTGTGAGCGCGTCGCTCAAACGCTGCCTCACCTGAGAACGTGCGCTAGACGCCACGGCGAGCAACGGAGAGCGGATGCTCGATCGCGATTGACGCTGATACTCCTAGAACATACGATGCGAGCACGACCGTTACCGCGAAGACCAGAGAATCGAGTGGACGTGGACGTACGAGATTTTGAAAGTCCTCCCAAGCACGACGACGCGATCCTTCTCTTGGCCGTCTTGAACGCTCCCGTCGGTGATGAAGCTCGCGCGGGAATGGAACTGCTGTGGACCTACCGCGAGCCGCCGTCGCTCGAGGAGTTAGTTCAGGCACACGAGGTGAATTCACCTGGGTACGGTCAGGTGATGGCGCTACTCACGGTCGGTGAACGTCTCGGCACCTTTGTGAAGAACGGTGTCCTGCACCAACGGCTGACCTTGGAGTTAATTGGCATGCACGCCGTGTGGAGTCGCACTGAGCGCATTATCGCGGACTTACGTCGCGAACGAAGCAACCCCAAATTATTCGAAAACCTGGAGTGGCTCGCGACAAGACCCCCAGCTTGAGCATGGCCAACGTCGGGTGTTCGAGGGACAGCGTGGTCCGCGCGACTGACGACGAGCGAGTTAGTCCGCGCTCGTAGTCCTCGATGCGCGGGCATACCAGTTCGGGGGCTAGGCGAAGTACGGATACGCCAGCTGGGCCGGCACCCCTGGCATCGTGACGTCGTCGATCAGTTCGAAGAGTTGGCTCGCCGCTTCTCGAAACTGATCGTCGAGTACCGCAACCTCCGCTGTCCTCCGCACTGTTTGTTTCGCACTTCACACCAAAATGGTGTATCATTAGTGTATGGCTCGTACCAACATAGATATTGACGAAACCTCGTGTCAGGTCGTCATGCGTCGCTACCACCTCACCTCAAAGAAAGAGGCAGTGAATATGGCGTTACGCCTCTTAGCGAGTGAGGCGCTCTCTGTCGAGGACGCACGAAGGATGCGAGGTACGGGTTGGGACGGTGATCTCGACGCGCTGCGCTCTACGCGTGTCTCGTGATACTCATCGATTCGTCCGCCTGGATTGAGTTCTTGCGCGATACGAAAAGTGCCACCTGTGAGTTGGTGACTCAAATCCTGGGCACTGAGGTCGCAACCTGCGAACCGATCTCGATGGAGATCCTCGCGGGTGCCCGCGACGAGCAGCACCTGGCGAATCTTCGCGGACTACTCGCGTCAACCACCATGATCACGACACAACCGAGTGACTACGAACAGGCCGCGGCAATCTACCGTGCCTGCCAGCGTCACGGTGAAACGCCGCGAAAGCTCATTGACTGTCTCATTGCGGCCATCGCCGTTCGCGCTAACGCTACCCTCGTGCACGCGGACGCTGATTTCGACGCGATCGCTCGCTGCAGCGAACTCAACATCGTGCACTAAGTCATCGTGCACGCAGATGCTCGCCGACGCTACGAGGTACTCATCGCCTTACGGCACGTCGACGATGTCGCCGAACACTATCGTCACCGACGGTGACAACGAATCGACCCTTCGATCGGACGTCACGGCCCGTCACCCCCTTCGTCCGACTCGCGTGTCGTGTTCACGCCGATAACGCACGACGGTTCTCGAGCGAATAAACCCGCGTTCGCTCGTCGCTACGCGAAACTAGGACGCCTTCACCGCCGCGACGACCTTGGTGAGCGTGTCTTTGGCGTCACCAAAGACGAGGGTCGTTTTGGGGTTATAGAGCAGTTCGTTTTCAATGCCCGCAAAGCCCGGGCGCATCGAGCGCTTCATAAAGATCACGTTCTCCGCGAGGTCGGCGTTAATGATCGGCATGCCGTAGATCGGTGAACCCTTGTCGTCCTTCGCGGCCGGGTTGACGGTGTCGTTCGCACCCACGACGATCGCGACGTCGGCCGTTTGCAGTTCTAGGTTCGCTTCGTCCATCTCTTTGAGTTGTTCGTAGGGTACGTTCGCCTCGGCGAGCAGCACGTTCATGTGCCCGGGCATTCGCCCCGCCACGGGGTGGATCGCGTAAAAGACCTCGACGCCCTTACTCTCGAGCAGGTCGGCCAGTTCACGCAAAACGTGCTGAGCCTGCGCGACGGCGAGTCCGTAGCCCGGAATGATGACGACCTTGCTCGCGTAACTGAGCAGTACCCCGACGTCTTCGGGTGAGCCCGAACGCACGCTGCGCGTTTCGGCCCCGGCACTCGCGCTCGAGGCCACGGCCGAACCAAAGGCCGAGAAGAGAATATTGGGCAAACTGCGACCCATGGCCTTGCTCAT
>NCBD01000210.1 GCA_002255315.1 Actinobacteria bacterium 21-64-8
GTGTCGTTCACGTTTCGCCCGCCCCACGAACTGCTCGCCATCGCGCTGTTCGCGCTGGCGGTGTTGTTCATCGTCCTCTCGCTCGTGGACGAGCGTCGCCACCTCGCTCGCCAGGTCCGCGACACGGTGCTCACTCGACGCCACCGAGGGGACTAGTCCGATGGCACGCCGGCGAGGACGGCACCTCGTGCGCGGGGCCGTCCTCGCCGCCGTGGTGCTCTCGAGCAGCGTCGCGGGCGCGAAGCTTTCGCCCGGTGAACTACCGCAGACCCGAGCGCGCCCCCTCTTCACCTCGCTCTTTCAGCGCGACATGGCCGTGCTCGCTGGGGCGATCGCCGCCAACGACGCGAGCGAGGCCCAACGCGTCTTCTTTCTAGAACAGCCCTACCTCACGATGAAAGCCCGACAGATCGCCGACCCCGCACTCGACTACCGCGACCGCCTCGTGGCCCTGTACCGACTCGATCTCAGCGCGTATCACCAGGCCCTCTACGCCCACGCCCACACCACCTACCTCTACGCGCGCGCCGACGCGGCGCTCGCGAGGTGGATACCCCCTGGCGCGTGTGAGAACGCTGTCGGCTACTGGCACGAACCCGGCGTGCGGTTGGTGTTTCGCCGCAACGGCGTCGTCGAGTCGGTCGCGGTGGACTCCTTAATCTCGTGGCGCGGCGTCTGGTACGTCGTGCACCTCGGGCCCAATCCTCGTCCCCGCAACGTCGGCACCGTCGACGGCTTCGCGAAGGGTCCCGGGACCCCGGGTCCCGGCGGGGGCTGCTAGCGCACGATCGAACCGTTCGCCGCGATGATCGCCGCGGCGGATCCGAAGTCCTCACGCGAGAGTGTGTTGACCAGTGCCGCGGCCGCGCCCGTCGGGTCCACGCTCGCCGCGCCCGACGGGCTCAGCCGCAGCGACGTAAAGCGCGCGCGCTCAAATCCGCCCGTCGCGTTGAGTGTCACGTGCAGAATCGCCGACAGCGCGGAGAGCCCCGCGCTCGAGTAGTCGTAGTAGTTGGCGAAATCTCCGAGGCTGTAGTCGATCAAGTGTCCGCGGTACCACTCCATGCCGCGCAGCACGTGGGGGCCACTCGCGATGACCAGGTCGGCGCCGTCGTCGATCGCCAGATGGGCGAAGGCGTAGGGATTGCCGCGGTTCTCGCCGACGTAGTACTCCTCGTGACGCGTCACGTGATCGGCACCGTTGCCCTCGGCCCCAGCGTGCATGTAAACCACCACCACGTTCGCGACGCGTCGAGCCTGTTCGATGAGCGCGGTCGCGCTCATCGTGTTCAACAGATTGTTGGTCAAGGCGTAGGGCGCGAAGTCCACGAAGGCGACCTTGAGCGAGCCCTCGCGCACCACGCCGATCTGGCCCGGTAGGCCAGCCTGGGTGATACCCGCGGCCTTCAGTGCGGCCGACGTGTCGGCGAGGCCCTGCGCGCCGAAGTCGTCACTGTGGTTGTTAGCGGAGTTGAGAACGTTGAAACCGGCGTGGCGATAGATCGAGGCGTAACTCAGGGGAACCTTGAAGGCGTAGCAGTACTTCGAGGCCTTAGCGCACTTGGACGTGGTGGCGTTGGTGAAGGTGCCTTCGAGGTTCCCAAAGACAATCGGCGCGGCGAGCGCC
>NCBD01000088.1 GCA_002255315.1 Actinobacteria bacterium 21-64-8
TCCAGGGCGTCATCCGCTCGACGTTTCTCATCTCGCCACGCGGCACGATTGAACGAGCGTGGTACGGCGTGCGCGCCGACGGTCACGCGGCGCGGGTGCTCAGCGCAATTCGTTAACGCGCGTTGTGACGGCGCACGGTACGAATCCGGTGCCAGAAAAATGCGGCGATGAGTACGACGAGAATGATGATCATCGGCGTTTGAAAGACGTGCGCGTCGTGACTGACCCGCGGCCAGTTGGTGCCGGCGGCGTAACCGAGTCCCGTCAGCAGCGACACCCAGATCAGCGAACCGAGCGCGGTCAAAAGTATGAAGGGACCCCGACGCATCTCGGCGATGCCGGCGGGCACGGAAATCGCACTACGCACGACGGGCAAGATACGCCCAATCAGGACCGATATGTTGCCGTACTTGTCGAACCAGCGTTCGGCGGCGTCGAGGTCATGATGCGTGAGCAAGATCCACTTGCCCCAACGGTCCACGACGGTGCGACCCAGGGTACGACCGACTTCGTAGGCGATGATTGACCCCACGACCGAGCCGAGCGTGCCAATCACGATGACCGCCCACAGGGAGAACTGCGCGTGACCAAGCACGGCCGTCGTACAGAGCGCGCCGGCGAAACCGAACGTGACCTCCGAGGGAATCGGTGCGCAGGCCGACTCGACCACTGAGAGCACGATTAAGGCAAAGTAGCCGTAGTTTTGGACGAACGATTGCACGCTGGCCATTCTTACCCAGATTGAGCCCGCCGACGGACCCGGTTTCAGTGTTGATGTTGCGAGCACCAGTAGGTCGTTCGCCCGCCAATCGTCTCGCTCAGCATCGCCCCGCCATCTCTCGGACAGTGTCCGCCCGGAAAACGACCGTCCATGTGGTCACCCAGGTGCGAACCCCCGCGGCGCTGCAGGGTTCGAAGCGTTTGATTGAAGGCTCGATACAGCTGTTGGCGCTGGACTTGGTCGAGTCGACCCGTGGGCGTACGCGGATCAATGCCAGCGCGAAAGAGCATCTCGTCGCCGAGGAGGTTGCCCACGCCCGCGACGACCGACTGGTCTAAGAGGCGTGCTTTAATCGCCGGGCCGTCGCCGCGAGTAATCGTCACGACGTCGTTGAACTGCGCTTTCGTCAGGGTCAGCGCGTCGGGACCGAGTTGGTCGAGCGCCGGCGCGACTTCCACGCGCGCGAGACGACGCGGGTCGTGCACCAAGAGACGTCGCCCGTCATCGAGTGCCACGCCCGCACGCAGCCACTCCTCTTTGAAGCGGTGTGGACCATAGAACAGTCCTTCGAGACCGGCCGAGGCGTCGAGTAACAAGACACCCGTCATCCCAAAGCGCAGCCCCAACGTCGGACCGTCGGTCTCGAGGAGCAACAACTTGCCACGCCTCGACGCAGCGTGAATCGTGAGTCCCTTCACGGCCCGCGACCACGCACTCGGCGCACTCAATTTTTTGGCGGCGTACGCGTCGGCCCAACCATGTGCGATTGTCGCGCCTACGACGCGCTCGGCGAGTCGACGATAGGACTCGACTTCGAGTATCTCGGGCACGCGACCACGGTACCGTCGAACGACGACGGGGCGCTCAGTAAGGTTGACCCGTGGCAATTGAGAAACCGCACTGGCAACAACTCTTTCAAGAGGTCGTGACGTCGGGACTCTGTACGGGCTGCGCGGCCTGCGTGATTGCCTGCCCGCACCCCGTGCTCGATTACAACGCCGACGGCGGGGTCTACAAACCCTTTCACCTCGACATCGACGGGGGCTTTGATGACTGTACGCACGGTCAAAAGGGCTGCACGATGTGCACGCGAGCCTGTCCACGCTTTCGTAATTGGGAGTCCGAGATCGACACCCAGCGCTTCGCGCGTGAGCGCACCGATGACGAGGTCTACGGCATTGGCGACGTGATCTTGGCGCGCGCGAGCGACCCCGCACTCGTTGAGAACGGCCAAGACGGCGGTTTTGTCTCGGCGCTCTTGATCTACGCGCTCGAACACGACGTCATTGACGCCGCACTCGTGAGCGCCCTCGAGGGTGATGGTTCAACGTGGCGCGCGAAGCCCAGCGTCGCGCGCACTCGCGAAGAGGTGCTGGCGACGGCCAAGTCGCGCTACACCTACAGCGCGAACCTGCTCGCCTACGACGAGGCGGTCGCGGGCGGCGCCGAGCGCATTGGCGTCGTGGGTATGGGCTGCATGGCCTCGGCGCCGGGCGCGATGCAAGCACGCAAGGCGGGCAAAGTCGCTCGGCGACTCAGCTTGACGATCGGGCTGCTCTGTTCGAAGACCTTCGACGACGCGATCTTTGAAGAACTCTTTGAAGCGAACTACGGCATCAAGCGCGCCGACATCGTGAAAATGAACATCAAGGGCATCTTTCAGATCTGGACCAAGGACGGAGCTTTTCACGAAGTACCACTCAAAGAGGCTCACGCCTACACGCGCGAGGGCTGCACGCACTGCCCCGACTTCGCCGCCGAACACGCCGACATTTCGACGGGCGGCATTGGCGCCTTTGGTGACTGGACACTGGTCATCGTGCGCACCGACCTCGGACGAACCCTCATGAGCGCACTGCGCGACGAGGGGCTCATCGAGACGCGTCCCGGCGACGACGACCCGGGCGCCGTCGCGCTGTTGCACCGACTCGCACAGGTCTCGCGCAAGCGCTGGCCCGTGGCGGCCACTCCCGGGCCCCGTCGACTGCCCGTGAGCCCGGCGTGAGGCGCCGTTAGAGTCGCCCCGTGAGTACCGCCCCCGCGTCGACGACCATTTTGCTAGTGCGCCACGGCCAAACGGCCACCACGGGCAAGGTCCTGCCCGGTCGCGCCCCGGGCCTGCACCTCTCCGAGCAGGGTCGCGCGCAGGCCGACGCGGTCGCGGCGCGACTCGGGGCGCTCACGTCGCGCCCGGTGGCGCTCTACGTTTCGCCCCTCGAACGCGCGCGAGAGACCGCGGCGCCCATCGCGCGCGCCCTCTCAGTGCGCGCGCGCGTGGACCGCGGTCTGCTCGAGTGCGACTTTGGTACGTGGACGGGCCAACGACTCACGACACTCCAACGAAAGAGCCAATGGCGCCGCGTCCAGCACGCGCCGAGCACCTTTCGTTTCCCCGGTGGTGAGTCCTTTAGTGAGATGCAGGTACGCATGTGGTCGACGCTCGAGCGCCTCGCGAGCGCGCACCCGCGCGAGGCGATCGTGGTCGTCAGTCACGCCGACCCCATTAAGGCCGCCGTCACGTACGCCCAGGGCGTTCCCCTCGACCTCTTTCAGCGCACCGTGATCGCTACGTGTTCCGTGTCGGCCCTCGTCATCGGCGAACACGGACCTCTGGTCTTGAGTGTGAATAACACCGCGTCGCTCAACGAACTGCGGCCCTCGTGAACTACGTCTTCTCGGACCCGGATCGAGTGATGGTGGCACCATTGGTGAGGTGGGCGCGCGGCTGTTCCTCCTCCAAGTTCGAGAGGGGCGGCGCCTCGTCATCGTCAAGTGCGAAAAGGCACAGCTCGCCGCGCTCGCCGAGTGGCTGGGCCAAGTGCTGAGCGAACTCGGTCGTCCCGGTCACCTCCCCGAGGATCTCTCACTCGAAGCGGAGTACGAAGTCGACTTCGCCGCGGGCGAAATCGCGGTCGCCATCGACACCGAACGAAACGTGCTCGACGTCACCTTTACCTCGGTTGAAGAGGACGACACGCTGGCCCTGTCGCTCACGAAGGAGTGGGCCGGCGCACTGGCGATCGCGATTACTCGACTCGTCGAAGCCGGTCGCCCGCCCTGTCCGCTCTGTGGCGGGCCGCTCGACGCGCGCGGTCACGACTGCCCGCGCACCAACGGACACCGCGCGCCACTGCGCTGACGATGGAGCGTGAGTGGGAAGCGACGCTTCTGCGCGAGGGCACCATCGAGGTCGAAGGACGCGTCGTGGGTTCGTCGAACCAGGCGCTACTCGTCACGCTCAGTCTCGACGGCGTCAGTGCTCGCGCCTGCTACAAGGCCGAAGCCGGCGAACGTCCCCTGTGGGACTTTCCCGACGGTCTCTGGCGACGCGAAGTAGCCGCCTACGAACTCGACATGGCGCTGGGCACGAACTTGGTCCCCACGACCGTCGCTCGAGACGACGGGCCCTTTGGCCCGGGCTCTTTGCAGTGGTGGGTCGAAGACAACCTCATCGACCACTACTTCACGCTGCGCGAACGCCCCGAACTCTCGGAATGGTTCGCCACGCTCGCGGCCTTTGACGTCGTGGCGAACAACGCCGACCGCAAGGGTGGCCACGTACTCTTTGACGGGACGCGCTGTTGGGCCATTGACAACGGACTGTGTTTTCACGAAGAGGACAAACTTCGCACGGTGATCTGGGAGTACGCCGGCGGACCCGTCGAAGCCTCGTTGCGCGAACGACTCGAACGCTTCGCTCTCGGCGACACCGGCGAACTCGGGCGCTGGCTCAGCGAGCGCGAGCTGACCTTGGCGAAGAGGCGCGCGCACGACCTCGTTGAACGCGCGAGCTACCCGCTGCCCGACGAGGACGCCCCGTGGCCGCCCTACCCGTGGCCGCTGATTTAAACCAGTACCGGCACCGAGTCGTCGGCGACTTGGGGTCCCGACTCGAGCAGCACGAAGGTGAGCACCGCGCCGAAGCCAAAGAGTCCCGCCGCCCACCAAAAGGCGACGGCGTACCCGTGCAACGTGGCGGTGGTGACCGCGTGCGTCGAACTCGACCCGGCGTGGGCGATGGCGCGTAGGGTCACCGACACCGCGATGGTGTTGAGCAGCGCCGTACCAACCGAGCCGCCAATCTGCTGGGTCGTGTTCACGAGCGCCGACGCGGCGCCGGCGTCGGCGACCTCCACTTGGGCCGTGGCGCTCGCGATCGCGGGGGCGAAAATTAAGCCCAGTCCGAGACCCAAGACCACGAGCCCGGGCAGCACCGCCGTGAAGTAGTTCGAGTGCGGTGCCAGGCGCGTAAAGAGCACCATGCCCATCACGGCGAGGACCATGCCCGTGGGCACGAGCGGACGTGGTCCCGTCTTGGCCAGCAGGCGCGCACTGGCGAGCGCGGCCGAGACCGAGATCGCGAGCACGAG
>NCBD01000211.1 GCA_002255315.1 Actinobacteria bacterium 21-64-8
CCTTCGACCACCACCACGCCGTGGGTTTTGGCGAGGTTGGTGGTGAAGACGTGGATGGTGTGACGGCGAAGGTGGGCGACCTGCGCGTGCAGGCGCGCAATCTTTGCGGCGGTCTGTGCGTACTGGCGCGAACCACGCGTGCGACGAGAGCGCTGGCGTTGGAGCCGACGCAGTTCTGCGAGGCGACGTTCGAGGGCGTGCGGGTTGGCCAGTTCGCCAATCACTTCACTGGTGGTGGCGACCGTCGCCAGTCGTCGCACGCCCACGTCGACGCCGACCACCGAGTCGGGTTGGGCAACACCGCTCTGCTGGGGACGAGCGACTGCGACGCGCACGGCCGCGATGATGCGCTCTCCTTGGCGAGAGACCGTGACGCAGAGGATCTTGGCTCGATTCATGGCGATAAGCCGTTCAATCCGTCGGGTGTTCTCGTGCGTGCGAATAGTGCCCAGCACCGGCAAGGTGAGGTGTCGCCGGTCGGCTTCGAGCCTCATGGTGCCGGTCGTAAAGGAGAAACGATCGCGATCCTTGCCACGCTTCTTGAACCGGGGAAAACCAACGCGGCGACCCTTGGCCGCACCCGCTCGCGACTTCTGCCAACGCCAGTAGGCGTCGGTAGCGCCGCGCACGCCGTCGGCGAAGACTTCCTTCGAGACCTCGGGCCACCAGACCTCACCCGTATTTTGGTTGACGCAGACGGTGTCCTTCTCGGCGTTCCAGCGCTTGCGCAGTGAGTAGAACGAAGGGGGCGTCCCCGACTCGCCGGTTTCGCGGTATCGATCGACGTCGGCCTTCATCTGATCGAGCGTCCAGTTAAAGGCTTTGCGACGGGCCCCGAAGAATCGACCGATCTGGGCTGATTGTTCGTCCGTGGGGTCGAGCGCGAAGGTGAAGGCCTGGACGATCTGGCCCTCGGGTGGGCAGTACCTACGCGGCATCATCTGACTCCTGGACTGCCGCCAGTGCTTTCGCCGCTCGGTGTGCGGCCGCACGACGACCGTAGAGGCGAGCGCCGAACGACGTCAACACCTCAGTCATGTCGCGAACGAGGTCGTCGTCGACTTCGGTGTCGTCCACCACGACGAGTCGTCGGCCGTTGGCCGCCAATGACGCAGCGACATATTCAGAACCGAATCTGGCGAAGCGATCACGATGCTCGACCACGATCGTCGTCACGGACGGGTCAGCGAACAGAGCGAGGAATTTGCGTCGCTTGCCGTCGAGTCCGGAGCCGATTTTGGTTACGACGCGGTCAATCGAATGACCCTGCGATGTAGCCCAGACGCTCACGCGCGCCACCTGACGATCAAGGTCTGCTCGTTGGTCGCCCGAAGAGACGCGAGCGTAGACGGCGGTAGTGCCCGCATCAGGGCTTGACGTTTCGAGATCGCCGACGAGAATACGTCGCCCCATCTTTCGCGCGGGGATCGGCAGCGTTCCCTGGCGGAACCACCGATAGGCGGTCTGAGGGTGTACCCCTTGCACGTTGGCCCACTCACTCAAGTTCATTACTTCATAGTCTTGCGGCGTGGTGTGACATCTGGTGGCAACCCTCCAGGGGCACCATATACCAACGGGTGCGAGGCGCACTCAGCCGCGACGGGCCCGATCGTCGCCGCCGCCGGA
>NCBD01000212.1 GCA_002255315.1 Actinobacteria bacterium 21-64-8
ACGACCTTGTCACCTACGTGTAAATGGCCGCGGCGCGCGGGCGAGGGCGAGAAGACCGCGTTGATCACGGCGCCGGTGGGTCGTGAGGGAACCTTCCAACCCAGGGCCCGAAACGCGGCCACTTCGGCGGCCTGCTTCGAATCACTCATTTCGAGATAGCCCTGCGCGTTGAGTTCGTCACTGGGCACGCCAGGTTCGAGCAGTTGGTTGGGCGTGACGAACTCAACGTGGTGTTCAAACTGAAATCGAAACCACTGCCAGACGGTGACTCTCGTGAGGTAGACGTCGGTGAGGAGAATTTTGTCGTGGGTGGCGTCGGTCGCGACGCCGTGGACCTTCACCAGGGGTGCCACCGGGGTCGCGTCGCCGGGCGTGATCGCGTACTCGTTGAGATTCCAATGCTGGGCGATGATGATCATCACGAGAGCGAGCGCGACCAGCGCAAATGGCCCTAATCGCCGGCGTCGACGTTGAGATGATGAGATGGGCTCGTGCAAAGTGATGATGAAACGCTAGCGGAGGACCTCGACGCCGCTCTGGTCAGAGCCGGCTACGGACAGGGCAGCGACCCGGCGGGGCTGCTCCTTCGAACCTTAAACGGATCCGACGTTCGCCGACGTGTCGTCGCTCTTCGAGGCGCCAGTCGTCAAAACCTCGTGAGCGACGAACTCTGGGCGGCACTTCTGCGTGACTCCGAGCGTCTGGTGCGGCGCGAAGTGGCGCGCTTGCTCGCGTATCAAACGCCACTAAGCGACGACTTGCTCGAACAACTCGTGTCGTCGCTCACCGACATCGATCCGCTGGTCGCCGAACGCGCCGCCTTCGCGCTGGGCGAACACGCCTACCACGCAGCGCTCGAAGCGCTGATCGCACTCGCGCGTCACCACGACGATCCGCGCTGTCGCGAAAGCGCGGTCGCCGCCTTGGGCGCGCTCGGTGACGACGCGGGACTGGCGACCATCATCGACGCACTCGAGGACAAGGCGCCAATACGGCGCCGGGCTATCGTGGCGCTTTCCAACTTCGAAGGTCCCGACGTCGACGCCGCGCTCGAACACGCTCGAGACGATCGCGACTGGCAGGTACGCGCCGCCGTCACCCAACTGGGTCGACACGAAAACGACTAGGGCAACGTCGACACGTACGTCGTCGCGAGGTCGAGCGTTCTAAGAAAATCGCCGCAGGGCCGGTTGACGCACTACACCGGCTCCGGCGCCACTCGAAGCTACGGGGCGCGCACGTCGTAGTTCGTGGTGTTAACGGTCGGCGTTGCGAAAAAGAGCGTGCAGCGAGGACATCTCTTCCAGGCAGTATTGCAAGCCCTGAATAACGACCAGGTCGGCTTTGGGCGCGACGTGCACGTCAACGCCAGTACTCGACGTAAGCAGCCGGTCCAGGTTCGCCAGTTGCGCGAATCCGCCCGCCAGGGTCATCCCCCTCGCCGAAACATCCTGGGAGAGGTCGGGGGGCGTATCACTAAGACACTCTTGGACCATGCGCACGAGCGCCGTCAGCACGTCACCCAACGCGCGATGGACAAGTTCGGTGTCGACCTCGACGCTGACTGGTACGCCGCGATCGACCGTGCGCGCGGCGACGACTGCGTGCGTGGGCGCGACCACCACGCCGCGAGTAACGCGCAGCAACGTGGCGAGCGCCGCGTCCACGTCGGCGGCGCCGAGGCGACGAGCGCTGACGGCGACAATGCCGCCGAGCGAGACGACGACCACTTCGGACGCACCCGCGCCCAAGAGCACGACGGCCGAGCCCACCGGGTCCTGTACCGGAAGACCCAGACCAATGGCGGCCGCGAGTGGCGCCTCCACGAGGCTCACTTCGCGCGCACCCGCTTGAATCGCCGCTTGACGTAGCGCGCGTCGCTCGATCGCGGTAGCGAGCGAGGGTACGCTCATCACGACCCGCGCGCGCGACAACTTCGATACGCCCGCGCGTTCAAACAGACCCGCAATTAAGCGCGCAGTCACGTCGAAGTCGACGGTCGCACCCTGGGCGAAGGGGCGAAAGACCACGACGTGGCGTGGCGTGCGCCCCACGAGATCGAGCGCTCCGTGACCCACCTCAACCACGTCACCACTCGACGTATCAATCGCCACCATCGTGGGTTCGTTGAAAATGACGCCACGCTGAGCCGTCGCCAGCCGTGTCGAGGCCGTGCCGATATCGAGTGCCACGTCGAGAGCCATAGGCGACAATGCTAGGGCGACCCTTCGAGAGGAGGTAATTCTCACTAACCTGCTCAAGGTGGTCGGGTGGGGATCGAAACCGTGG
>NCBD01000089.1 GCA_002255315.1 Actinobacteria bacterium 21-64-8
CTCGTCGGCGCCGTCGACGCCGGCGGGGGTGCGCTCGCGCTGATCGCGCTGCTCAGCGCCGCGATCGCGGCCTACTTCTACTTGCGCTTTGCCCTCACGCTCTACGAAGAGAGCGACGACGGCGCCGCGCGCGTGCGCGTGCCGCTCGCGAGTGGGCTCGTCATTGGCGTCGGCGTCGCCGTCGCGCTGCTCTTTGGTCTCTGGCCGGGGCCACTGGCCGCGTGGGCCCAGCACGCGACCCTGCTCTTCTTGCCATGACGAAGGTCGCGATCGCGACCTGCGCGGGCGAGAACGTCGATCCCGACAGCCCGTTGTTGCTGGCGGCCCTCGGCGCCGAGGGGGTCGCGGGTGAGCTGTGCGTGTGGGACGACCCCGACGTGGCCTGGTCGAACTACGACCTCGTGGTGCTGCGCTCGACGTGGGACTACGCCGCGCGGCGAGATGAGTTTCTCGCCTGGGCGCGCGCGGTGGCGCGACTCGCCAACCCTTACGAGGTCGTGGTCTACTCCAGTGATAAGCACTACCTCGCCGATCTCGCCAGCAAGGGAGTGCCGGTCGTGCCCTCGACCTTCTGTAACGTCGGCGCGGCGCCCGAATTTCCCGAGGGCAACTTCGTCGTGAAACCCTGCGTCGGGGCCGGTTCGATCGACGCCGATCGCTACGGCCCCGACGAGCTCGCGCGAGCCCGGGCCCACGTGGCGCGCCTCCACGACCGGGGTCGTGACGTCCTCATCCAGCCCTACGTGGATTCGGTGGACGAACGCGGTGAGCGGGCGCTGGTCTTCGTGGACGGCGACTTTTCACACGCCATGACCAAGGGTGCGATGTTAAACGTGGCGCCCCCCGAGCGCGACGTGCTCTTTCGTCGTGAACAGATGTCGGCCGCGACGGTTGAACCCGACGCCCTCGCGCTCGCCCGCGACGTATTCGCGAGTGCGGGCTTTACGGGGTTGCTCTACGGACGCGTTGACCTCGTGGCGACGAGTACTGGATGGGCCCTCATGGAACTCGAGCTGGTCGAACCATCACTCTTTTTGTCCTACGACGACAACGCGGCGACGCGGCTCGCGCGCGCTATTCGCGCGCGCGTGTCTTAGGGGACCAGCGCTACGGCACGACGGCGTCGTGGGTCGGATCGTCGTGGGCGCTGCGCGCGGCCGCCAAGACCGCTTCGGGCACGACGGTGCCGGGTCGATTCGACGGGTCGTTCGCGAGGAGTCGTCCGATGACGGGAATCTCGGTGAGTGACTCCGCGCGAAGTACGGCCGAAACGACGGGCACGAAACTTTCGGCCGCGGGGTAAACGAGATAGCGCGGCAACCACTGGGGGAGATACTTGGCGTTAAAGGTCCACAGCGACTCGATGGGCAAGATGCCCGAGAGTCGCTTGAGCGCCCATCGTTCGACGCGGGTAAAAGTGCCGTCGCCGCGTTCGCCATCGAGCACGGAACGAAACGCGGCGAAGTTAAGGCTGAGCCCGCGCGCACCTTGTTGGCGTAAGTGTTCGATGGTCGAGCAGAGTGCAAAGTCGATCAGTCCGTTGGGGTGTTCGCCGGGGTCGCGGCGCATGAGATCGAGCGAGTAGCCGTTAATGGCCGGCGAGGGAACGAACTGACAGACCGCCGCGGGCTCGCCGTTGGGACCGGTGACTACCGTGAGCAAGAGGCCCTTGTCTTTGGGGTCAAAGAGTCGGCCCAACATCATCGAAAAGCCGCGCTCACCTTCGCCGCGGCGCAGCATGGAGATCAGCTCCAAGATCTGCGCGACCCGCGACGGCGCAATCGTGGAGGGATCAAGGAACTCAACCGTGTAGCCGTAACGCGCCACGCGCGAGCAGGCTTGGCGCAGACCCTTCATCTTTCCGCCCTCGAGCGAGAAGGTCTGGCAGTTCACGATGGCTTCGTCGCCGGTGTAGAGATAGTGCAGGCCCGCCGCGTGATAGATCGGCAACCAGTCTTCGCCCGCACCCATGACGCTGATTGTCCAGCCCTGCGCTTCGGCGTAGGTGCGAAAGGCACTGAACGCTTCGCTGCGTTCGGCTTCGGGTCCGATGGGGTCGGGCGAGATCAGCGCGACACCGCCGTAGACCGCGTAGGCCACCAAGGAGTCGCGAAAGAAAAAGAACTGTTTGTCGTCACGTAGCGCGAAGTAGTCGAGTGTCCCGCGACCGTGACGACGCACGATCTCTCGGGCGCGCAACTCGGCGATGCGCCGTTCACTGCCGCGCGCGGGGTGCGAGAGGCGACGGTCAACGACCGGACGCGTCAAGAGATAGAGCGACGAGATGACGAGGCTGACTCCGACGGTGAGCAGCGTGGGATCAACGAAGTCGTCGACTCCGTCGGGCAGGGTGATGTTGTATTGACCAAAGAGCCGCTCGACGCAGGCGATAAAGATGACCCCGACGTTGGGCATGTGCGAGCGTCGAGAGGCCTCAATGCCGAGGGTCGCCGCGACGAGTGTGGCCAGTGCGACGAGCCCAAGGCGCGGCAAGGCGGCTCGCACGCTCGAGCGGTCCGTCGACGCTTCGAAGTCGTGGCGCTGCCAGACGAGCAACGTTAAAATCGCCGCCGCCATCAGCGAAGAAAGGACGGTACCCCCTCGCGCAACGTGAGCGACGATGGTAATCGCGAGCAGGGCGACGGCGAGGAACCACGCGCGGCGTTGGCCCCGACGGATGCCGCGCGCGAGCATGATAAGCGCGATACCCGCCACGGCGGTCAGCGCCGCGGCGGACTGGATGGCGCCCAGTGGCAGGATCGAGAGGACGGTGTGGAGATGGCTACGCAAGGGCTTGATCGCGGTGACGGTGACGTTCAGTAGTCCGTCGAGGAAGATAAGTCCACTGGCCAAGCGCCGTACGGTACGGCGACGTCGCTGCTCTTGGAGGCGGGCCACTTCGAGGGGGAAAGGATTACCGGTCGGCCAGGACCCCACGGTCGAGGTGTGTGGGGTGGGCGCGGGCTGCATGGGCGTGCCCGCCAAGAGCCATTCGATGAAATGGCGAAAGGGTCGGCGCGTTTCACCGGCGTAGAGACGGACCTGTACGGTGCTACTGGCCTCGATTTCGACGACGCCGATTCGGTCCACGGCCGCAAAAATCGGGGGCAGACCAAAGCGACCTCGTCGCTCGACAATGACGGTGCGTGACGGACCCGGCGTGGCGCAGACCCCTCGATCGAGAAAGGCGAGCGCGGGGCGAGGGGCGCCCCCAATGACCGCGCCCGCACCACCGCGCTCCGCGACGCGACGCGCGTACTCAATACCGTCGACTTCATCAACGCTGGTAACGGCGAGCGGTTCACTGAGTTCCGCGACTAGTGAACTGTGCGACTCACGTTTGAAGCGACGCCGCACGATTAGTCCCGCGATCGCAGCAATGGTTGCTTCAACGGCGCCAATAATGATCAGATTCAGGAGCAGACTGGCCCAAAAGCCCCGCACTCGAAAGACTTCGACTTCGAAGTGGTGGTGCAGCACGTGGCCCACGACGGCGACTAACGAACTCCAGAAGTTGACGACGGCGACAACGCCCAGGGGCAGCCAGAGCCACGGTGCGAGTCGTCGGTAGAGCACGCGCGAGGCGACGAATCGCGCCAGCGCGTTGGGATCTTCGAGTCGATCTGCGTCGGCGCGGTCGTCGGTGTCCGCGCGCGTCACGTCGAGTTCGTACGAGCCAGCAGCGACCGCGAGGTCGCGGGTGCCGTTCGCGGTGGCCACCTGGAGCATCACGTCACGAGCGACTTCGATCCCAATTGCCTCGAGGGCGCGTTGCGCGCCGTCGTGCTCGGCGAGTTCGCCGTCGTCGCTACCGGGAATGACTACGACGCGCCGCCCTGGGACGCTTAAGAAGCGCTGAATGACCGCAACGAGCGAGGGTTGGGCGGCGAGCGTGGCGCTGACGAACTTCGCCATATCGGCGGTGGGGTCGGGGTGAAAGAGATTGCCCGCGACGATGACGACGGCCTGGTCGTCGACGTCGCGCAGCAGTTCGATGAATTCACGTAACGAGCGCCGCGTGACGGGCGTCATGGGCGAGAGCGACAGGTCGCTCACTACGTAGACGTGCTGCCCGAAGGGAATCGGGAGCGTCAGTCGATCGTTCGCCGCCACGGGTTCTAGTCTCGCAGACTGGCCACCGCGTGAATTGAAGCAGAATGGACTACCAGTTATGACGCACGAGCCCTTTAACGAGCCCTTTGACGAGCATTGGCGCTGGCGCGAGGAGACGCCCGCGCCAGCGGGTCAGGTCGTGATTTTTGATATTGACGGCGTTCTCGCCGACGCCGCCGGTCGTCAGCACTACCTGGACTGGGGCGACTGGAAGACCTTCTTCGAGGCGTGCGGCGACGATCCCGTGATCGAAGAAATTGAACGGCTCTTAGAGTTGCTCGATCACACGCTGCTGATCGTCTTAGTGACCGCGCGCCCTCGTCGTGTGCAACCCCACACTTTGGCCTGGCTCGCGCGCTACCAGTTGCGCTGGGACCTGCTCGTCATGCGCGAGTACGGGGACTACTCGGGCACGGATGTCTTTAAGCGCGACGTCTTGACGGAGCTGCGCCGCCGAGGCTACGACGTACGACTGGCCCTCGACGACGACCCCAAAAATCACGCCATGTACGTCACTGAAGGCGTGCCGTGCATCTATATCCACTCCGGGTACTACCTGTAAGCACTCGAGGGGGCGACCTTTAGGCTCGGCTCTCATGAAGCGCGCCACCACTTCCTACGAGGGCTAGCCCGTGCGCATCGCCATCGTCGGTGCCGGTGTCAGTGGACTGACCGCGGCCTATCTCCTGCATCCCTACCACGAGGTCACGCTGTACGAAGCGCAAGCTCGTTTGGGCGGACACGCCCACACCGTGTGCGTCGAGGTGGAGAATCGTGACTACCACGTCGACACTGGTTTTCTCGTCTACAACGACCAGACTTATCCGCTGTTTATTCGTCTCCTCGACAAACTCGGCGTCGCCACGAAGCAGAGCGAAATGAGCTTCAGTTATACCGACTCGCTCACGGGGCTCGAGTGG
>NCBD01000213.1 GCA_002255315.1 Actinobacteria bacterium 21-64-8
GCCGTCCTCTTTCAGATTGATGAGCTACTTGACTTCGCTCGACGTCAAGGGATTCGGCGCGACGACGTCGTCGAACTCATCCTCACGCGCCCCGTAACGTGATCACGGTGATGGTCACTCGGTATGCGATTGACGGCATACCGCCGCCCTGCAGTAAACGACTGGCGAACTCTTCAAGAGGTGCTTTGTCGAACGTTTACCCGAACGGTCGAGGGCCATTGGTCCGTATCTCTCTGGATTGGGGCTTACCGAATTTCGGTAAGGGCTCACTCCGAGATTGATTGGGCGTTGAGGGTGTAGTTCCACTCGCCGTGAAAGTCGTGTGGACGAAGTGGCAGCGCGGCGAGTTGTTGGTCACTGATCTTGACGCCCTTGGGATACCAGCTCGGGTCGTAGTCCGCCTGGATGGTAAGACCGGTCGACGTGGCCGTGGCCGAGATCAGGTCGATGATCGTGCGCACACTCAGGTCGATGATCGTGCGCACACTGGTGAGCGGTTTGCCGCGCCAATTCATGGTGATGAAACTGAACATTCGGTGTTCGATCTTGTTCCACTTGGAAGTGCCCGGTGGGTAGTGACACACGGTGATGGCGAGTCCGGTCTCGTGGGCGAGCCGAGCGAGCTCGACCTTCCAGGCCCGCACCCGATACCCGTTGGACCCACCAGCGTCCGCGGTGATGAGCAGCGAGGTCGCACCAGCGAATCGCTCGTGTCCCATCTGGTGCCACCACCGTCGGATGGATTCCACCGCGAACTCAGAGGTGTCCGCGGTGTCGCCGACGTTGACCCAGCCCTCGTTGTTGGCGAGGTCGTAGACGCCGTAGGGGATGGCTCTGGCGTACTCGCCGAGGGCGGGGTCCTTGAAGTCGTGGACGTTGACACGCTCGGGCACACCACTGAGCGCCCATTCGTTGCCCTTGTTGGCGAACTCACCAATGAGTTCCTTCTTCTTGGTGTCCACACTGATGACCGGCTGGCTCTGGGCGATGAAGGACGCCGCGGTGTCATTCAAATACCGAAACTGTTCGTCGCGGTCGGGGTGTTGGCGTCCCTCGGTGACCTTGGCGTTGGCCTGCAGTGAGTAACCCAGTAAGTGCAGGAGCCGCAGCACGGTGTTCGACGACACACTGAAACCTCGGCGCTCCAGCTCCTCGGCCAACTTCACCGACGACTTTGACGTCCAGCGCAGCAGCGACATGGGGTTGCCCCTCGTGTCGGGGTTCACCAGTTCGTCGAGGGTCTCTAAGAGACCGGGCAGTTTGTCGATCTTCAACTTGTCGCCGCCACCGACGGCGCGAAGACGAGTCGACGGTTCAATGCCCTCGCCAACTTCACCCGCGGCCTTGGTGACGGTGGTGCGTGACATGCCCGACGCCGCGGCCACGGCACTCTTGCCACCGCGTCCTAACAGCTCCGAGGTCGCACCCGCGACCACGCGACGCTGCAACTCGTTCATGTGCGGCATCACTACTTCGAAGTAGCGAACGAGCCCTTCCTCGGTGATCTCCACATCAAGATTCTACATCGTCCAATCTAACTTGGAGTGGACCCTAAGCGTTACTGACGGCGATCAGCCGCTCGAGTGATTCGCCGGCGCGTCCACTGCGCACGCTCTCGGCGGCCATGTCAAAACCCTCGGACAGGTTCTCGGCCCGATCGGCGGTAATCAAGGCGAGAGCGGCATTGGCGCACGCGACGTCGAACACCGGACCGGGCTCACCGGCCAGGAATCGGTGTACGACGGCCACGTTGTGCGTGACGTCGGCGCCGCGGATCGCTTCTGCGCTGTGGTGGCGGCCCAACTCGGCGGCGGCGTCGAGTCGCTCGACGCGCACGCCGTCGCCCGTGACGACGTAGACCGTCGACGGGGTCCCGAGTGACAGTTCGTCGAGCCCGTCGTCAGCGTTGACGAGCATCGTCTCGACGACCCCGCGTGCCGCGAGAACCTCGGCCATCGATTCCAGGTGATGGCTCTGGGCGAC
>NCBD01000090.1 GCA_002255315.1 Actinobacteria bacterium 21-64-8
ACCGGCGCCGCCGACGGCTACGCCCGGATCACCAAGCAGCCCGCGGCGACCCTCTTACACCTCGGACCGGGCCTCGCGAATGGTTGGGCGAACCTCCATAACGCGCGCCGCGCGCGCGTGCCGGTGTTGAACGTCGTGGGCGACCACGCGACCTACCACGGCGTCTACGACGCACCGCTGCAAAGCAACATCGAGGCCGTCGCCAGCGCGCTCGACGGCTGGTACCACCGCTGCACGACGCCGGATTTAGTGGCCCACGACGTCGTCAACGCACTGCGTGGCGCGTACGGTCCCCCGGCGCGCGTCGCGACCTTAGTCCTGCCCGCCGACGTGTCGTGGGGCACGCTCGAAGATGCACCCGCCACGTGGCCACTGCTCACCCGTGGCGTCGCCGCCGACGTCGACGACGCCACGCTCGAACGAGCGGTGACGTCGTTGCGCCGCGGCCACGGGGCACTCTTCCTCGGTGGTCAACTCAGCCGCCACCAGCTCGCCCAAGCCCAGCGCGTTGTCGCGGCGAGCGGCGCACGACTCATTATGGAGACCTTTCCCACGTCGGTCACGCGCGGCGCGGGCGTCGTTAATCCTGAGCGGCTGATCTACCTGAGTGAGTTCGCCCAGGCGCAGTTACGCGACCTCGCGAGTGTGGTCGTCGTGGGTACGAGACGGCCCGTCGGCTTTTTTGCCTACCCCGACCTCGCGAGTGACCTGCTGCCCGGCGAGTGCGACGTGATCGACCTCGCCCCACCGGGGGTCGACGTGGACGGCGCACTCGCGGCGCTCGTCGAAGCCACGAAGGCGCCCGCGCTCGACGTTGAGACGGGCGTCGTGCCCGGCGCACCGAGCGGCGAGCTCACGACCCAGAGTTTGGCGAACGCGCTCGCGGCGACGCTGCCCGAGGACGTCATCATCGCCGACGAGTCCAACACGTCGGGTCTCCACCTCTACGGCGCGACCCGTTTCGCCCCTCCCCATGAACTTTTGACCTTGACCGGTGGTGCCATTGGCTTCGGGTTACCGGTAGCCCTGGGGGCCGCGGTGGCGAGCGCGCAACGAGTACTCGCGCTCGAGTCCGACGGATCGATGCTCTACACCGCCCAAGCGCTGTGGACGATGGCGCGTGAGCAACTGAACGTGACGATCGTCGCGCTGTCGAATCGCAGCTACGCGATTCTCAACTTAGAGCGTCAACGCGTGGGCGCAACCAGCGAGGGCGCGGCCAGCCAACAACTGCTCGATCTCGATAATCCGACGCTCGACCTGGCGGGGTTGGCGCGATCACTCGGTGTCGCCGCCGAGACGGTCACGAGCGCCGACGAACTCGTCATCGCGCTTCGCCGCTCCTACGCCACGCCCGGACCCACGTTGATCGAAGCGATGCTGCCCAAAGGATTGAGTTAGAGCGAAAACTCGACGACGACAGGCGCGTGGTCAGAAGGCTTCTCGCCCTTACGCGCGTCACGATCGACGTAACTGGCACGGGTGCCCGCTAACACCTTCGCGTCAACGAAGAGCAGATCGATGCGCAAGCCCCAGCCCCGGCGAAAGGCGCCGTTGCGATAGTCCCACCAGGAGTAACAAGGCTCTTCCGGGTGCAGCGCGCGCGTTACGTCAACGAGGCCCGTCGCTTCCAGTGCCCGCAGCGCGCTGCGCTCGGGTTCTGAGACGTGGGTCGCGCCCACGAAAGCGGCGGGGTCGTAGCAGTCAAAGTCACTCGGCGCGACGTTAAAGTCGCCGCCCACGACGTGGGGCGTCGACGCGGGGCGTTCGACGAGCAGTTCGCGCAACTTCGCCAACCACTGGAGTTTGTATTGGTAGTGGGGATTATCGAGCGCGCGCCCGTTAGGGACGTAACACGAATAGACGCGCACGCCCCCACAGGTCGCGCCAATGAGCCGGGCCTCTGGATCCTCGTCACCGAAACCCCGAGTGACGTCGTCAAGACCAACTTTCGAAAGAATCGCGACGCCATTCCATTGACCTTGGCCGTAGTGGGCGGACTCGTAACCGAGCAACGCGAGCTCGTCGAAGGGAAACTTGACGTCGGTCTGCTTGGTCTCTTGCAGTAAGAGCACGTCGGGTGCATGAACCTCGAGCCAACCGCGCACGCGCGCCCAGCGTGCCGTCAGTGAGTTGACGTTCCAGGTAACAATTTTCACGTGCGATCGGCGAGAATAAAGAAGAGCTCCGCCTCGACGCTCACGTGACCCTCGACGGTCGCTCGACCGTGACCCTTACCGCCGCGCGCCGAGAGTTTGGTCATTTCGGTTTCGAGCAAGACCGTGTCGCCGGGTACCACTTGGCGTCGAAAGCGAGCATTTTCGACGCCCCCGAAGAGGGGCAGGCGACCCGTGTAGCGGTCGTCGGCGAGTACCGCCACACCACCCACTTGCGCGAGGGCTTCGAGTAACAAGACCCCCGGTGTGATCGGACGGCCCGGAAAGTGGCCCGGAAAGAACCACTCGTCACCGCGCAGCGTCCACGTGCCGCTCGCGCGCAGTCCCGGCTCAATCGCCACGAGCGTGTCCACCAGCAAGAACGGTGGCCGATGGGGCAGCCAGTCAGCGGGATTCATCGAGAGCTCGCTCACAGCAGCGACAACTCCGCGATGCGCCGCTCGGCGTCGACGCTCATGAGATGAAAGGTTCGCACGTCTCCTCGTTTTAGGACGTCGCGCGCCCTCGCCGGGGCGGGGCTCGCCAGCGACGCCGTGGGCGCGTAGCACTCCATCGCCTTGGCGCCCTTCAGCACCACTTTGATGACGGCGCCGTGGGAGGTAAAGGCCGTGACTTCGCCTTCGACGCGCGCGCCGATTTTGTACGTGGCGGCAAAGTGCGCGTAGACCTCTTGCGGATTGACCGGCTGACGTCCCCGTCGAAGCGCCACGGTCGCGGGCAGGGGTTCTGCCTCGACCAACTTCTTGGTGCGCTTCGCCGGGGGCTTTTCGCTCGACTTCTTCGCGGCACCTTTGGCGACCTTCGCGGACGCCGCCACTTTCTTCGCGGGGGGCACCGCGTCGGCGACTTTCGGGCTGCGCTCTTTGCTCTTGGCGGCTTTAGTCGTGCGTTTAACTTTGTCCTTCTCGTTGTCCTTATCCTTGTCCTTCTCGACCGTTACCTTTTTCGCCAGCTTCTTGGCCGCCTTCACGGGCGTGAGCGTCGTACCAATCTCTGGTTTCTTGCCGCTGGGCAGCGTGACCGTCAGCTTCTTCGTCGTGCGCGTGGCCTTAGTGTTTCGTACCGGCAGACGCGGCGTGAATATCCAACCCACGCCGCGCACCGGCTTACCCCCCACGAGTCGACCTTCATCGAAGAGCCAGGGGTAGTCGTCGTGGAACTCTTGGAACGAATCGTTGCTCAAGACCACGCCGTCGACGCGGTCGGCGATCTTCAAAATGAACGCGTCGCCTCGCCCCACCGCGCCCGCGGGCGGCGTCACGACGTCACCGGCCAGCACGGCTTCATTGAACTTCGCGCGCTCGCTGGTCGCCACGCGATGCTCGAAACTCGCGTCGGCCACGATGATCACTTCGACTTGGGGGTTTTCGAGCACAAAGGCATCCACGGCTTCGCGCAACTGCGAAAAGCTCGGCAGCACGCGACCCTCGGTCGCCAGGTTCGACCCGTCGACCACGACGCGGGTCTTGGGGTGTTTGGGACTCACCCGATTGCCCGCACGAGCAGGTCCGCCTGCTCGGCGGCGTGCACGAGGCCGCTTCCCGTCGCCGGGCTCGCCGACTCCGCTCGCGCGACGTGCATGACGTTCAACCCTCGGTGCTGGTGGTGCATCTGCAGGTGAATAAAGGGCCACGCACCCATATTTTCGGGCTCTTCTTGCAGCCAGAGCACCTCCGTCGCGGCCGGATAGGTAGCCAAGATCGCGTCGAGTTCGACGGCCGGCCAGGGATAGAGCTGTTCGACGCGCACCACGGCCACGGTGTCGCGCTTCAGTTCGTCACGTCGCGCCAGCGCTTCGTGCGCGACCTTGCCCGACGCCAAGACGACCCGCGTGACCGTGCCGCGCGTCGCGGCCGCGTCGTCGAGCACGCTATGAAACGCGCCGGCTTCAAAATCCTTCAGCGCTGAGCGGGTCGAGTTCGCGCGCAACAAAGACTTGGGCGTGAACACGATCAGCGGCGTCGGACGTTCGCGACGGACCTGGGAGCGCAGCAAGTGAAAGTACTGCGCCGCGTTACTTGGTTGCGCGAGGCGCAGATTATTGCGCGCGCACAGCGTCATGAATCGCTCAATACGCCCACTCGAGTGCTCGGGGCCCTGGCCCTCGTACCCGTGGGGCAACAACATCACGAGACTCGACCGTTGCCCCCACTTGTCCTCGGCGGCCACCAGAAAGTTGTCGATGATAATCTCCGCGCCGTTGACGAAGTCGCCAAACTGCGCCTCCCACGCGACGAGCGAGCGGGGCGCTTCCACCGAGTACCCGTACTCAAAGCCCAGCGCGGCGTACTCACTCAAGAACGAGTCGCGCACCGTAAACGCGCCAGAAGCCCCCATGCTCGCCAACGGCACGAACTGGCGACCATTGTCGTAGTCAATCAACGCGGCGTGTCGGTGCGAAAAGGTGCCTCGTCGCGAGTCTTGACCCATCAGACGAACGTTCGTACCTTCGCGCAACATCGTCCCAAAGGCCAACGCTTCGCCGAGGGCCCAATCGACCTCGCCACTGTCGACCATGCTGGCGCGCTGGGCGAATTGACGTTCGAGCTTGGGGTGAATCGTAAAGCCATCGGGCGCGGTAATGGTTGCGCGGGCGATCTCGAGCAGCGCGGTACGTTCAACACCGGTCTCGGGGGCAGGTGCGTCATGGGGTGACTCATTGACGGGTACCGCGTCCAGGCGTGGCACGGGCACCGTACGCACTTCGTCGAGTACGCCTTGAAGGCGCGCGTTGAACTCGTCGAGGTAGGCCTCGGCTTCATCTATGGAAATGTCGCCGCGACCGTGCTTGCGATAACACACGACGTCAATCACCACGTCGCGATGAAAGGTCTGGCGAAACTCGAAAGCCAACTGCGCGGCGCGCGCACAGGCTTCGGGGTCGTCGCCGTTGACGTGAAAGATGGGCGCTTGGATCATCTTGGCGACGTCGGTGGGATAAAAGCTCGATCGCGCCGACTCGGGCGCGGTGGTAAAGCCCACCTGGTTATTGATGACCACGTGCACCGCGCCGCCCACGCGATAACCCGAGAGTTGCGAGAGGTTCAACGTCTCGGCGACGACGCCTTGGCCGGCGAAGGCGGCGTCACCGTGCACGAGAATCGCCAGGTACGGGTAGGACGCCGCCGCCTCGGTGGCCGCGGTACCGTCGCTCGGGCGTAGCACCAGGTCCTGCTTCGCGCGCACGATGCCTTCAACCACCGGACTCACCGCTTCGAGGTGCGAAGGGTTCGAGGCCATCGAGACGTCCATGATTGCGCCCGATTGGCTCTTGAAAACTCCGCGCGAACCCTTGTGGTACTTCACGTCACCACTGCCCTGCACGCTTTCGGGGTCCAGGTTGCCCTCAAACTCGGAGAAGATGTCACTGTAGGACTTACCGACAATATTGGCCAGGACGTTCAAGCGTCCCCGATGGGCCATGCCCAAGACCGCCTCTTTCACGCCCAGATCGGCGGCGAGGTCCAAAATGCGTTGGAGCACGACGATCGTCGACTCGGCGCCTTCGAGTCCAAAGCGCTTTTGACCAACGTAGCGCGAGTGCAAGAAGCGCTCAAAGACTTCCGCCTCGCTTAACACGTCAAGAATCCGCCGCTGCTCGTCGGGGCGGGTCGTTACTCGTTGGCCCTCCACGCGCTCTTGAATCCAGCGTTTCTGGGCGGGGTCCAAGATGTGGCCGTACTCGATACCAATCGTGCGACAGTAGGCCTCGCGCAAGATGCTCAAGATCTCTTCGAGCGTTGCTTCGTGGCGTCCCGCGAGTCCATCGACCAAGAACGTTCGCTGTAGGTCCCAGATCGTGAGTCCGTAGTAAGCCAGGTCGAGTTCTTCGTGCAGTGGGGGTGCCTCACTGCTCAAGGGGTCAAGATTCGCGTTTAAGTGACCTCGTACGCGATACATGTTGATGAGCGCCTGCACCCGCAGCTGCTTCACGATTCGTTCGTTTTCGCCCTCGTTGACACTGGGATTGACGTCCTTGGCCCAGCGCGCTGGTTCGTACGGCACGCCCAACGATTCAAAGACGTCGTCGTAAAAGTCGTGCGAACCGGTTAAACACTCGGCGACGTACTTCAAAAACAGTCCGGACTCGGCCCCTTGAATTATGCGGTGGTCGTAGGTTGAGGTCAACGTCAAGACCTTGCCCACCCCCAGTTCCGCCAGCGCGCGAGGGTCGGCCGCCTCGAAACCCGCCGGCCACGCGAGCGCGCCGACACCAAAGATTGCTCCCTGGCCGGGCATGAGACGCGGCACCGATTGAACAGTACCGAGGGTGCCCGGATTGGTGAGCGATACGGTGGCGCCCACGAAATCGTCCGCGCCAAAGGTCGCACTGTGCACTTTTCGCACGAGATCTTCGTACGCGAGCAAGAAGTTGCGAAAGTCCAACGTGTCGGCGTTTCGAATCACGGGCACCAAGAGGTTGCGCGTACCGTCGGGGCGTTCGACGTCAACAGCGAGGCCGAGACCCACGTGCTCATTTCGGCGGATGCCCGGCGTACCTCTTTCGTCAACGGCCTCAACGAACGTGGCGTTCATCGCGGGTATGGCACCGATACCTCGAATGATGGCGAAGGCGATCAGGTGCGTGAATGAGACTTTGGCGCCCGTCGCACGCGATAGCGCCTCGTTTAACGCGGCCCGATTGATTTCGAGCAGGCGCGCCGAAACGCTTCGCACGCTCGTCGCGGTAGGTACCGCGAGGCTCGCGTTCATATTGGTAACAATGCGCGCCGCCGCGCCTCGCAGCGGAGTTGCGTCACTGTCGAGATTGACTTTGACGGGCGGAGTGATTGGGGTGGGCGCTAGGGCGACACTCGGAACTGTCGAACGTTGGTAATCGGCGAAAAACTCGCGCCAACTTTCCGACACTGAGGTCGGATCAGCGAGGAATCGGTCGTAGAGGTCGTCAACGAGCCACGCGTTGGGTCCGAATGATCCGCGGTGGGCACTCGACGACGAGGAGGGAGTCGTAGTCACGTCTTCTAGCCTACGCCCGAGAAGGCAAAAGTTGATGGGTCGCTGGGCGTCGCCGGGTAGGTTCACTACGTGAGTTCGTCCACGCCCCCGTACGAGCGACTGCACTTTGTCACCAACGCCCCTGTCACGGGCCTCGCCGTCGCGGAACGGCGCGTCCACGCTCCTGAGGCGACCTTGATTTGCGTCCACGGGGGACTCGACCGGGGTGGCTCATTCGCGCGTCTCGCGAGACGCTCGACGCGCTTTGACGTGATTGCCTATGACCGGCGGGGCTACCAGGGTTCTCGCGCGCTCGGGCCGGCCAGTCTCGACGCGCACGTCAGCGACTTGGGTGCCCTCATTTCGCGCGAAGCCACCCACCAGCCGGTCATCCTCTTTGGCCACAGTTTTGGCGGGGTGGTCACCTTTGGCGCCGCGCTGCAACATTCGAGCGAAGTATCGCTCGTGGTGAACTACGAGTCCCCGTTGCCCTGGGTCAAATTCCGCCCCAGTTCTCGCCCGCCACTCACGAATGACGCGAGCTTTGAAGCCGAGCAGTTCTTTCGACGAGTGGTGTCGGCGAACGCGTGGGAGCGATTAAGCGAACTCGAACGCGAGTCGCGTCGCCTGGACGGACCGGCGCTGTTGGCGGACCTGAGTGGGCTCAGCGCAGAACGCGTACCCTACGACCTCAGCGCACTGACCACACCCGCGAGCTACGTCCACGGTGACGGAATATTGGCACCGTACTATCGCTCGCTCGCTCAAGCACTCCAAAAACTGAATCCAGCCATCGAAGTCGAAGAGATTGAACACGCCCACCACGGCGCTCACCTGTCGAGCCCCGACCAACTGTTCGCGCTGCTCAGTCGACGGTGGAATCACGTATGCACGTCGGTATAACGGGTGCTTCGGGCCTTATTGGCACCGCGCTCAGCCAAGTACTGCGAGAACGCGGTGACGTGGTCACACCCTTCGTTCGCCCGAACTCCACCACCTCGACGAGTGCTTCGGTCTCGTGGGACCCCGCGAAGGGGTATCTCAATCACGAACAGCTGCGGGCCCGGGGCCCCTTAGACGCCGTGATTCACCTCGCTGGCGCGGGCATCGGCGCGCGCCGGTGGAACGCGCGCTACAAAGAAGAGATCGTGCGTTCGCGGGTTGCCTCGACGACACTTTTAATGAACGAGTTGGCCACGCTCGATCCGCTCCCCTTTGTCGTCAGCGCTTCGGCGATTGGGTTTTACGGTTCGCGGGGCGACGACGTCCTCACCGAGAGCGACTCGGCCGGCCGCGATTTTCTCGCTGACGTGTGTGTCGCGTGGGAAGAGGCCGCGTCGATCTACACCCGAAGTGGCGGGTCGCTCGCCATCGCGCGAACGGGCATCGTTCTCGATCGTCGAGGCGGAGCGCTCGCGCGTCAACTTCCGCTCTTTCGCTTGGGACTCGGGGGGCGCCTCGCTAGCGGAGCTCAGTGGCTGAGTCCTATTGCACTCATTGACGAGGTTCGTGCGCTCGTTTGGCTCCTCGATCAACGTCGCTCGACGACGGCGAACCTCACCTGTCCAGTACCGATTCGTAACCGTGATTTCACGCGGCTCCTGGCCACATCGTTGAAACGGCCGGCCGCGTTCGTGGTCCCCGCGCCTCTATTGGAACTCGCGCTCGGGCGAGAAATGGCGGGGGAACTTCTGCTCGCCAGCCAACGCGTCGTGCCGACGGCGCTGGAAGACTCCGGCTTTGTCTTCGAATGCCCCGACGCGTCCTCGATTCTTCGTCGCGCACTTGACTAACGAAGTCCGACGTCTCCACGAGGGAGCGCCGCGGCTCGGCGTCGTGGGAGCTCCGAAAATTCGACATTTTTGACTCAGCACAAGTCAGGTCGGCGAAATTTTCTGAGAATTAACCAACCCTTCGACGGCGAGCCAGTTCGGCGTGGCGTCGGGGGTGCGCGAGCGAGCCCC
>NCBD01000091.1 GCA_002255315.1 Actinobacteria bacterium 21-64-8
GGTCGCGCCGAGCGGCACTGGGCCCCCGGCGTGGGGCACCAGCCCTGGACTCTCCGGCGCGTTCGTAGGGGCGTGCGCCACCCGTGCGGGCTTTGGGCGTGGCACCACTCGAGGGTCGATCGGCCCGCCCCTCACCACGCGGTGATCCGCCGCGAGAGCCCTTGGGGCCAGCACCTTTGTCGTACGAGCGCGGTCCGCGCCCCTCGTTGGAACGGCGAGGACGAGGAGTTGGGGAAGGCACCGAGGCAGTTTAGTCGTCGGCCCCGATCGCGACTTAGTCTCTGGGTGCTTTGGGCTCTTTCACGCGATAGCCCACGGGTAGCAACTCCACGTGGAAGCGGTCACGAATGGCGCCCCAGAGACCTCGGGGTTGCCAGATAGCCACGGCCACGGCGAGTGAACCAAAGATAATGAGGTACCACGCTCCCCAGTTTTGAAGCGCCTGTTGAAGGGTGAAGAAGATCACCGAGCCAAGAATGGGGCCTTCAATCGTGCCGAGTCCACCAATCATGGACGCGAAGAGCATCTCGGCGGCGAACTGCAACTGAAACTCGTTCCCGGGCTGGACGAAAGGTTGACTGACCGCCAATACGGCACCGGCGACCCCACAGCCAATCGCCGCCACCACGTAAATCATGCGCCGCGTCGTCGTGACTTTGGCTCCGGCGCTTCGGGCCGCGACTTCGTTGTCGCGCATTGAGGACAACAACAACCCCACGCGACTACGCAAAATGAGGTACGTCCCCACCAGAACCACGAGTGCGCCGAACCACGTCGCGAGGTACACGTCGTGATTTAACGCAGTCGGCGAGAGTGCGAGCAGTCCCGGCATGTACTTTCCGGTACCCCCGCCCAAGTACGCAACTGACAACACCAGCAACATGGCGCTGTCAGCAACGACCCAGGTCGCCACCGCGAAGTAGCCGCCACGAAGTCGCAGCAACAAGAAGGTGACGGGAATCGCGATGACGCCACAAATCAGCGCCGCGAAAGGAATCGCCACGAAGGGATTCACTCCCTTTAGAGCTAAGTAGAGCGTGGCGTAGGCGCCCAGACCCACGAAGCCCTGCTGGCCAATCGAAATCATGCCGGCGTAACCGGCCAACAGATTCCACATCGTGGCCATGATCACCAAGATGAAGAAGTTCGAGAGAATTGAGACCCACGACGCCGCGAGGATCCAAGGCGCCAGGGTGAAGAAGATCGAAATCACCACAACGCCACCCAGCGAGAGCAAGGGCGAGAAGGTGCTGCGCTGGATACTGAGCGTCGAGTCGCGTGGCAACGTCACTTCACTCACGCCATGGCCTCCTTGCGACCGAAGAGTCCTTGAGGTCGGACCGCGAGAACGACCAAGAACAACAGATTCCCAAAGAGGATCTGATAAGCCGGGTTCACGTGCGCGCCGTACTGCTGGGCGATGCCCAAGGCGATACCCCCCACGAGCGTCCCCCACAAAGAACCAATGCCGCCGATAACGACCGCCTCGAACGCGAACAGGAGATTCGCACCTCCCGACGTGGGCGCGAACTGGGTCATCACGCCGTAGGAAATACCGGCGAGCGCCACGGTCGCGAAGGAGATCGCCGCGGCAATGCCAAAGACGTGTTTGTAGTTCGCGCCACATAGCTGTGCCGCTTCCCGGTCGTCCGACACCGCACGAATCACCCGACCGGTGTTGGTGCGCGAGAGGAAGAGTTGCAGCGCCCCGAGTACAACGACCGCGACGGCCAGAACCGTCAACGCGACGTAGGAGACGTAAGTCGATGAACTCAGTTGAAAAGACTTTGATACTAACGATCCAATATTGACTGACTGGCCGTTGGCGGAGTAGATGGCAAGCAGGAGATTTTCAATGATGACCGATAGCCCAAAGGTCACGAGCAGGGTCGTAAAGGGATCGCGGTCAATGCTCTTTTGCAAGAGAGTGCGTTGGAGCACGTAGCCCAAAAGTCCAAAGAGCGGCACCACGATCAGAAACGACCACACTTCGGGCACGTGCCACTTGGGAGCGAGAAAGACCGCGACATAGCCCGCGACGACCGCCATATCACCGTGGGCGAGATTGATCACCTTCATCACGCCAAACATCAGCGACAGACCACAGGCGAAGAGGGCGTAGAACCCCCCGATCAGGACACCTTGCACGAGGATATTCACCCACGTCATGAGGACTCCTTCGAGGACTCGGCGACCAAGTGCGAGCCAAAGTAGGCAATTTCAATTTGTTCGGGCGTGAGATCCTCGGGGGCACCTTCGAGCGTGGTGCGCCCCTCGAGCAGGCACAGCACGCGCGTGGCCACCCGTAGCCCCTGGGAGACGTCTTGCTCCACGAGCAATACCCCAATACCACTGGCGACAATCTGGGGCACAATTTCGTAGATTCGTTCGATCACAATGGGCGCAAGTCCCAGTGAGACTTCGTCCAGTAACAAGACCTTGGGATTGGCCACGAGCGCGCGGCCAATCGCGACGGCCTGCTGCTCACCACCGGAGAATTGTCGGACTTTGCTCTTTCGCCGATCTTTCATCCAGGGAAAGAGGTCGTAAATAGCGGTGACGTCAAAGACTCCCGGCGCCGCCTTATGGGCGCCCACGAGGAGATTCTCTTCGAGGGTCATCGATTGAAAGAGCCGTCGCCCCTCGGGTACCAGCGAAATTCCGCTCGTCACGCGCCGGTGTGCGGGATAGCGCGAAATATCCGTTCCCTCAAAGGAGATCTCACCCGACGTCGCGTGGTTGAGTCCCGCAATTGTGCGCAGGAGCGTCGACTTTCCGGCGCCGTTGGCCCCGATGACCGATAGCACCGCGCCGTGGTGCACGTCAAAACTCACCGCGTCAACGGCGAGCAGCTGGCCGTGGTGCACGGTGAGGTCTCGTACCGACAACAACGTACTTGACGAAGGTGCACTGGCCACGTTAAACCAGTGGCGCTTCGTTAATGATTCGTCCACCCAAATAGACCGCACGCACTTCCTCTGACGCGAGCACTTCATGGGGGTCACCGTCGGCAATCACGGTACCGTTCGCCAGACAGAGCAATCGAGTCACCGTCGAAAGCAAGGCGCGCACCACGTGCTCAATCCAGATAATCGAGATGCCGTCGTTTTGAAGTTGCTTGATAACGTCAGTCAGCTCGTGGACTTCGGGGTCCGTGAGACCCCCCGCAATTTCGTCGAGCAGCAACAAGCGCGGTCTGGTCGCGAGCGCACGAGCGAGCTCGAGGCGCTTTCGGTGCAACAGCGCCAACGAGCCCGCGGGGCGATTGGCCAGTTCGGCGAGGCCCGTGCGTTGCAGTGCGCTGTAGGCGAGGTCGTAGCTCTCCTCTCCGCGGGTGCGCGCTCCTTGTTGCGCGGCGAGCAAGGCATTCTCAAAGACGTTGAGGTGCTCGAAGGGCTGAGGAATCTGGTAGGTACGGCCAATGCCCATACGACAGCGCGTCGAAGCCTTCACGCCGTGGAGACTCTGATCAGCGAAAGAAAGTGCTCCCGCGTCGGGCTTGATGTCGCCCGAAATCAGTCCGAACATCGACGATTTGCCCGCGCCATTAGGCCCAATGACCCCGAGCGAGGTGCCCTGCTCCAACTGGAAGGAAACTCCATCGGCGACGACCACTCGGCCAAAGCGTTTCGAGATTCCTTCCAGTTGCAGCAGCGCCATTTACGATCTTTGAACTACTTATTCGTGGGCTCGAGCGCGGCTTGAATCGGGATGTGCTTGTTCAACGTGTTGTCGACGACCCACGGAGACCACGCATACTTCTTGCCACCGACCAAGGACTTCGAACCAGGCTTCCACTGAATGCCCACGGGCTTAATGGTGCCGATGCCCTTCGCGGGTCCTTGGGGATTCGAGAAGTTCAGCGGGCCGCACATACCGGTGTACTTAACGTGCTTCATCGCGTTCGCGACCGCGAGTCGGTCGTGAGGGTTCTTCACGTGCTTGAGCGCCTCGATGACGACCTCGAACAGCGAGTACGTCGAGCCCATGGACTGGACCCACTGCTGACCGGTTTGGGCCTGGTAACCGGCCGCAAAGGCGCTGGCCTTGACGCCGTCGAGCGACGAGTGGTACGGCGCGTTCGGCGCGAACCAGCAGTCGGTCGCCACGTTGTTCGACAACTTACCCAGCGCGTAGACGTCGGCTGGAAAGAGCATGACCTTCGCGACGGTCGCTAACTTCGGGTTCCAGTTTTGTTGACTGGCTTGCTTCCAGAACGTGTTGAAGTCTGGAGGTAGTGGCGCGTTGACGAAGAAGTCACAGGTCTTACCGTTGGCGCCCGTCTTAAACGTCTGAATCATCGACGTGTAGTCAGTCGACAGGTCGGTGTACGCACCGCCGTCAACGAACGTCCACGCCGGGCCATTCGTCGCCGCCGAAATTGCGTTCAACGTCGGGGGCCACGCCGCGCGAAAGGCGTTGCCGTCGGCGTCGTTCGGGAACATTCCGGCGTAAACGTGGTTCGCGTTGGTCATTTTTTGGACTCGGTCCCACATCGGCAAGAAGCACTCGACGAACTCGGGCACGCCGAAGAAGAACATCGAGCAGTACTTAGGTGAGGTTCCTACCGCGTTGCCGTGCGCGCCAATGGAGTTGCTCGAATTGACGCCAGCCCACCACGCTTCCCACGGGCAGACCGTCGAAACGCACGGAATGCCCGCACCCTCGCAGACGGCGCTCACGGGAATCGTCGTTTCAGGTGCGGAACTTGTCACGATAATGTCGACGCCACTGCCTTGGATGAGTTGCTGGGTCACTTGACCCGCGATCGAGGGGTTGGACTGTGAGTCCTTCACGATGATCTCAAAGGTGTATGTGGTCCCGCCAATCTTCATGCCCTTCTTAAAGAAGCTGGACTTCTTCACTTGGGCAATCACGTAGTTGTCCGGCGCGGCGAACTGTGCCAGCGCACCGGTCTTCGGCGTTACGTAACCAATCCGAGGCGCCGTCCAAATTCGACGCTCCCCCAACCTGGAATGCTTGGCTCGCCTGGCGCGTCAGACACGTTCTTTTCCGAACCCATAAAAGTCTCCCCCTGGAAAGTAGTTGCATGTGTCTAGCACAACGCGACTCTCGCGTTGCATGCAATTCCCCGCTTTTTCCCCAACCGAACTTTATTTTTTCTGTGCCTCGCGCGCGGCCTCTGCCTCTTCGAGGCCCATCAACATTCGACGGGCGCTCAGCCCCCCACGATCAATTTTGATACTGACTTCGGATATCTCCTGGCCAGCGCCAACGCGACGTTGCAGCACGTTCAGTGCGTCAACGTCTTCTTGGACGACGTTCATCTGCATCTTCTCAAGGAACGCGTCAACTTGCTCGTCACCAAGGGCGAAATCTCGAGCGAGTGCCCAAAAGTCCCAGACCGACGTTTCGGTCGAGGGCGTCAAGCCGTAAAAGATCTTCATGTGACAAGCGTGCTCGTCGTTGCCGTCGGGTAGCGGGGGCTGGCCCGCGGGCGCCACGCGAGAGTTCAATTTGTAAAACGACGGCGCGAAGTACTCAATGTCCTGCCAACGATCAATCGGGCCCTGGAGTCCCGTCGTGTTGGCGTAAAACGGTGGGCATTCGACGTTGCTCATGTGGCGATAGACGTTGACGACTTTCGCATCCTCGTCGGATTCAACTTCGATCGGTGTCGTGGCGACTTCGGGGGTGCCAATAGAACCGCGGTGCAAAAACGTCTCGTGCGACAGGTCCAAGAGATTGTCAACCAAAAGGCCGAAGTTCGCCTCAATTTTCGCAACACCCGCGACGATCGACCACCTCTCGGTGTCGACGAGCCAGGGCGTATCGGGTAAACAGTCAACGTCCGGTTCGTCGCGACTCATCCAAATCCAGATCCACGCGCCTTGTTCGACGAGGGGGTAGGTACGCACCGCCAGCTTCGACGGAA
>NCBD01000214.1 GCA_002255315.1 Actinobacteria bacterium 21-64-8
CCGGCGCTGCGCGCCACCTCCCAGGCGGAGTTCCTGCGCCTGTGCCATCCCCTGCAGGACGAGGACCACGGCATGGAGCCAGACGAAGTTCATCGATCCGGCAAACGACGTGATCCGGTCGGCCAAGCGCAGCTGGAACTTTTCGCTTCGTCTTTTGGCTTCCTCAAGGACGGCCGGATGGTGAAGCTGTCCGCCCCGCAGTAGACGGCGCGGAATCAGTTGTGGGCTGTGCCGATGGTCGTCCGCTTGGGTGGTCATGCTGAGCCGCTCCTTTCGGTGCCAGGGCACACGCGTGTTCGCGTCGGCTGGCACATATCGGCGGTCAAATGAGCCGCTAGTGGTGTGTCCTGCATTTAGCTGACTTTTTCGAGGGCGATCCGGCCGCGTGCGACCTTGGCGAGGATGGACTCGGCGGTGGCGGTCCACACGTAGGGTCGCGGATCGTTGTTATGGGTGTCAATGTAGTCCTGGATGGAGGCGACAAGGTCGGGTACGGAATGAAAGACGCCGCGCCGCAACGCTTTGTCGGTCAGTTCCCGGAACCAGCGTTCGACGAGGTTGAGCCACGACGACGACGTCGGGGTGAAGTGGAGGTGGAATCGGGGGTGGTTGTCCAGCCACTGGCGGACGTCGTCGTGCTTGTGGGTGGCGTAGTTGTCCAGGATCAGGTGGATTTGCAGGTCTGTGGGCACTTGGCGGTCGATGGTCTTGAGGAATTTCAACCATTCCTGATGCCGGTGCCGAGGCATGCACTGGCTGATGATTGTGCCGGTCAGCACATCGAGTGCGGCGAACAAGGTGGTGGTGCCGTTGCGCTTGTAGTCGTGAGTCATCGTCTGACCGCGGCCCTTGACCATCGGCAGTGATGCCTGGGTCCGGTCGAGCGCCTGCACCGAGGACTTCTCATCAGCGCACAACACGATCGCCTTCTCGGGCGGATTCAGATAAAGCCCGACAACATCGATCAGCTTCTCTTCGAATTTCGGATCGTTGGACAGCTTGAACGTCTCGACCCGATGCGGTTTGAGGCCCCGCGCCGACCACACCTGCTGCACAGTCGATTTCGACACCCCGGTGGCCGCGGCCATGGTCCGGCAGCTCCAATGGGTTTGCCCCTGAGGACGGTAATTCAGCGTCAGATCGACGATCTCGTCGATCTTGTCCTGCGGGATCGTCTTCTTGCGGCCCCGACCCTCGCGGACCTGCGCGAACTTGACCAGCCCCTCCTCGGCAAAGCGGGCGCGCCACCCGCTAACCGACGCCGGCGACACCGACAACGACCGCGCGATAGCCGTGTTCGCCAGACCGTCGGCTGCCATCAGCAAAGCCCGCGCCCGGACCACCTCACGATGCGGCGCCGACGACGACCGCGCCACAGACTCTAGAACCTCACGCTGTCCTGCAGATACCAGCAGCGCCGGAGCGGGTTTCCTCATGCAGCTAATCATACTAAATAATCAGCAATTAATTGCAGGACACACCACTAGTGCGATTCCATCATGGTGAGGCGCGTGGACGGGAGAGAGCCATCAGCCAGAAGAAGCTAGTGATCGGCGCCAGCGGTTTCC
>NCBD01000215.1 GCA_002255315.1 Actinobacteria bacterium 21-64-8
GTCGTCGCAAACGACGCTTTGATACCTCGCCGCACGCGAGGATCTCGCTACCGAAAAGTCCAATGGAAATTGCCGAGACTGAGAATTAGCGCAACCAGATGGCCAGGGCCCGCCCTGATGTGTTCGGCGAGAGCAGATGATTCGACCTACATCAGGACTTCACCGTTACGATTTGATGTCGCCGTTTAGCTCTAAGTGTTCGGCCGCGGCGTCACCGTGAAGTAGACCGTGCCAGTGACCGATGGCGTTGAGCCCTCGGAATTGGCGGAACGCACGGTGCGCGATGCCGCACCGTTGGAGGTCACCGGGGGTAGGTGCGTTGGGGTGCGTCTCCAGAGCTAGTTCGATACGCGATGTATTCAGGGGCTTCTCGAGCGATCCCGATCTCCATGAGCAGGGTTTCGCGGTTCACTCGCGCGCCGAAGGCGGACAAGTATGAGCGCCGAAGAAGCGGCAGCGGGACCTTTAGCACTGAGCAGGTCAGATTATCCGAGCATCCAACGTCCCGGAGTCTCCCGACCAGCCGGGCCCTCAACGTGGGAGGAGGCTTTCCCTCGCGAAGCAGGCGGTCGCGCGCTTTAGGATCGCGATGTGCATCGCCTGGATGTGGCTCTCGCGGCGCAGGCCGCTGCCTGCCGCGTTCGGTGGCGTGATAAGACCAGGTGAGGACGTTATTTCGACGCTTACACAGCGCTTGGTAGCAAGGGAGAGATCGTGAATCTTCGAATGTGGTCAGTTGCTCGTCGCGCGAGCGCCGTGATCGTGATGTCGATTGGGTTCGTCAGTGCTGCGGCCGGCGCATCGAGCGCGCCTGCGGCTCGACACTTCCCCGGTGTCGCGCACGTCACGCCGGGTAGCGACTACTTGGCACTCGGTGACTCGGTCTCCTTCGGCTATCGCGAATCGACGACGGTGCCCGCCCCTGATTACAGTGTGGCCGCCAACTTCGTGGGCTTCCCCGAGGACGTTGCCTCCGCTCTCGGTCTGCACTTGGCGAACGCCTCGTGCCCGGGTGAGACCTCGTCGAGCTTGCTCAGTGCCAGCGCGCAGAGCAATGGCTGCGAGAATCACCTCAGTGCAACGGGAGCGCTCGCGGCGGGGGGGTACCGATCGCTACACCCGTTGCACGTGTCGTATACGGGCAGCCAGATGGCCTACGCACTGCAGTATTTGAAGGCGCACCCGCGAACCAGTTTGATCACGCTGATGATCGGGGCCAATGATGGCTTCATCTGCCAAGAGATCACGACGGACCAGTGCGCATCCCCGACGGAGTTGGCGCCCGTGCTCGCAACGGTCAAGGCGAACGTGGTCACCATCCTGCACGGACTGCGGGTCACCGCCCACTTCAAGGGTCAGATCGTTCTCGTCAACTATTACTCGATGGACTACTCCAGCGCGTTGGTTTCGGCAGGCAGCCAAGCGATCAATCAGGCCCTGGACGAGGGCGGCGCTGGATTCAATGTGGAGATCGCTGACGGCTACGCCGCCTTCAGTCAGGCGGCCCAGTACTCCGCGGGCAACACGTGCAACGCGGGCCTACTGACGCAGCTGTTC
>NCBD01000002.1 GCA_002255315.1 Actinobacteria bacterium 21-64-8
CAGATTGGCGTCGACGTTTACAGCGACCCCTCGACGCCCGTGCAGGTCGCTCGTCACGGACTCGACGAGGCCAAGCGCCTCGGTCGCGACGTCGTGATCATTGACACCGCGGGTCGACTCGCCGTTGACGAGGCGCTCATGGAGGAAGTTCGCGCGATCGCCGACGCGACGAACCCGCACTACACGTTCCTCGTCATTGACGCGGTCACGGGACAAGACGCGGTGCTGACCGCGCGCAGCTTCCACGAACGCCTGGCACTCACGGGCATCATCGTGACCAAACTCGACTACGACGCGCGCGGCGGCGCGGTGCTGTCGGCGCGCGGGGTCGTGGGCCGTCCCGTCGTCTTTGCGTCCCAAGGCGAGAAGGTTGCCGACTTCGACCTCTTTTACCCCGAGCGCATGGCGTCGCGCATTTTGGGTATGGGCGACGTCTTGAGTCTCATCGAACAGGCCGAGCGTTCCATGGACGCCGACGTCGTCGCCGAGTCGACGGGTCGCATGATGAGCGGCACGTTCACCTTCGACGACTTCTTGGCCCAACTGAACCAGGTGAAGAAGATGGGTTCGCTCGGGGGCATCATGAAGTTGCTGCCCGGCATGACCAAGGAGATGCGTCAAGCCGCGAACAATCTTGACGGGGGAGAGATTACGCGCGTCGAAGCGATGATTCGTTCGATGACCCCGCGTGAGCGTCGTGACCCCAATCTGATAGACGGTTCACGCCGGGCACGCATTGCGCGCGGTTCAGGTACCACCGTGCCCGCGGTCAATCAACTCATCAAACAGTTCTCCGAGATGAAGAAGATGATGCGTCAGATGAGTTCGGGCGCGGGCCCCCAACTCCCGGGCCCCCTGGCCAAGATGGCCCCGATGATGGCGCGCGCGAAGGGTGCCGAGTCGCTGCCGGCGGGCTTTGAGGCGCTCGAAGCGGGGATGCGCTCGGCCCACGGTAGTCCGCGGGTGAACTCGTCCAAGGGCAAGAAGAAAAAGGGCGGTCGAGTTACCCCGCCCAAACAACGCTAAACTCTGACGCTCGGGTATATCGCCCAGCTGAGATGTCGTTGGACCCCCGGTTCGAGAGGAATAGTTCGTCGTGGCAGTGAAACTCCGTTTGGTGCGCATGGGTAAGAAGAAGCAGCCCACCTATCGCGTCGTGGCCGCCGAGAGCCGCCGTGCTCGCTCGGGCGCCTTTTTAGAGATCGTCGGTACCTACCAGCCTCGTGGCCTGTCGGTCGCAGAACCCGAAACGATCATCAACATTGACAACGACAAGGTCGTCGCGTGGCTGCGCCAAGGCGCTCAGCCCACCGAGCGTGTCGCGAAGATTTTGAAGGTCAGCGGGGCGCTCGACGCCTTCGCGGCGTCAAAGTCGGGGGCCGCGGTCACGAGCGAGAGTCCCGTGGCACCGGTCGCGCCCGTCGCGGCTGCGGTCCACGCCGTCATCGAAGACGACGTCGAGGACTCCGTCGACGCGGCCGAGGATGACGCGTCGTGAGTGACGTGAACGACGAGTACGTCGCGGGCGACGTCAACACCATCGACGACGACGGGTACGACGACCTCGACGGCATTGACGCCGCCGAGCTCGCCCTGAGCGCCTCGAACGTGCTCGCCTACATTGCGAAATCGCTCACCGAAGACCCCAGCGCCGTGTCCGTGGGCGTGAGCGAGCGTTCGGGCAAAGTTGTGTTGTCCCTCACCGTCGGGCCAAACGACATGGGCCGCGTGATTGGTCGTCGTGGCCGCACCGCTCAGGCCATTCGGGCACTCGTGGGTGCCGCCGGCGCGCGCGACGGCGTGACGACCTCGGTCGACATCGTCGACTAAGCGTGACGCGCGACTCGCTCGACGTGGGTCGCATCGTCAAGGCTCACGGCCTTAAGGGTCACGTGCTCGTGGACCTGTGGAGCGATCGCACGGAACGCCTCGCCGTAGGTGCGGTGCTCGAGACCGAGCGCGGACCCCTTCAAGTGATCTCGGGTGCGCCGCACCAAGAGCGATTTCTGGTGCGTTTTGATCGGATTGATTCGCGAGACGAGGCCGAGCACTGGCGAGGCGTCGTGCTGAGCGCACCACGCCTCGACGACGTCGACGCCCTATGGATCGATCAGCTCTTCGAGGCTCGCGTGGTGGACCAGCACGGTACCGAGCGCGGGCGCGTCGTTGAGGTAGAGGCGAATCCCGCGAGCGACCTCATGGTGCTCGATACGGGTGCGCTCGTGCCCTTGGCCTTCGTGGTACGAGTCGAGGCGAACGAACTCGTCGAAGTAGAGGTCCCCGAGGGGCTCTTCGAATGACGCTGCGCATCGACGTGTTGACGTTGTTTCCCGACGCGGTGTCGCACTACGCCACGACTTCGGTACTCGGTCGAGCCCACGAGCGAGCAATCTGGCGCCTACGCGCCATCGACCTGCGCGCGGCGTCGGACGACCCGCATCGTCGCGTCGACGACACGCCCTTTGGCGGCGGCGCCGGGATGGTCATGCGCGCCGAACCGATTGTGCGCAGCGTCGAAGCAACGCCAGATCTGGCGCGCCCCGTCATTGCGCTGACGCCCTCGGGGCGCGTCTTTAATCAGTCGCTCGCCCACGAACTGGCCGCGCTCGATGGCTTCACGCTGCTCTGTGGTCGCTACGAAGGCTTCGACCAACGAGCGCTCGATCTCGTGGCCGACGATGAGCTGTCGGTGGGTGATTTCGTGCTCGCCGGAGGCGAGCTGGCGGCTCTGTGCGTGATTGAGTCGGTGGTGCGCCTCATGCCGGGCGCGCTGGGCAACGACGAATCCGTGCTCGAGGAGTCCTTTAGCGACGGGCTGCTCGAATACCCTCACTACACGAAGCCGTCGGTCGTGCGGGCGCTCGAGGTGCCCGACGTCCTTCGTTCGGGCGACCACGAACGGATACGGCGCTGGCGTCGCGCCCAGGCGCTGCGGCGAACGATGCAACGTCGCCCCGACCTGATGGCGCGCCGGGGGCCGCTCACTGCGTCGGACCAGGCGATGTTGGAGGAGTTTCTAGATGTGGAGTCCGCGCCCGAGAACGGCTAAACTTCTACAGCCCGTGATCCGAAAGGGACCGCTCTCATGAATCCGACCGACCTTATTGACCGCGACTCGCTTCGCGACGACGTTCCCTCCTTTCGCGCGGGCGACACGCTGAAGGTGCACGTACGCGTCGTTGAAGGTACCCGCGAGCGCGTTCAGGTCTTCCAGGGCGTAGTTATCCGTCGCCAGGGCTCGGGTCTCCAAGAGACCTTCACCGTGCGAAAGATCAGTTTCGGCGTCGGCGTCGAGCGCACGTTTCCGTTGCACACGCCCACGATCGCGAAGATCGAAGTTGAGTCGTACGGCGACGTACGTCGCGCGAAGCTCTACTACCTACGCGACCTTCGAGGCAAAGCGGCGAAGATCAAGGAACTACGCGTCACCGAGCGCGCCTAAGCCTTGGGCGACGAAGAGCTTGACGACTTCGAGTCGACGCTAGAACTCGCGCTCGTTCACGAGTACAAGGCGGTCGTGGGGACCTTTGACTACGCCGTGGAGACTGATCGGCGTTTCTACCTCGCCAACGACGTCTCGGTCGAAGTACGTTCAGCGTCGACGCCCACCTTGCTCGAAGTGACACTGCACGACGCGTGGGTGTGGGACATGTACCGCAGTGCGCGCTTCGTACCGTCCGTGCGCATTCTCACTTTTCGTGACGTCAATATTGAGCGTCTCGCCAAGGAAGAGTTGCGCCCCTAGGCCATGGCGTTTCGTCGATGCGTCGTGTCGCTCGAAGTGCTCGACGACGCGCGTGCGGACTTCGAGACCGGCGATCTCGTGGACGTCGTCAACGGGGACGCGACGATGGTGATCGCGGCTCTGGGGAGCGCGAGCCCGGTCGAGCTCGGACTGTGGTTGCGTGTTGACGAGCAGCGTCCCGCCGCATTGGCGGCGCGCGATCTCGCCACGTTGTCACATCTGGTGCACTTTGGCGTCGTGGTGATTGCCGCGCAGGTGGACTGTCGCGCGCAGGCCGACGCCGTGCGCGCGCTCTTGAGCGCGGATGAGGTGAACTTTTCGAACGAGGTCGCGACGCTGCGGGGCGCCTACAACCGTCCCGCGCCGGCGTGGCCCCTCGAGGTGGTGAGCAGTGACGGCGTGACAATCTTTCGCGGCGACGACCGCTGGGTGCTGCGAGCGCGCGACGCTCGACCTTGGGGCGAGGTCCTGTCTTATGGTCCCTAGGCCAGCTGCTGTGAAATACGGTCGGGGCGGATGCGAACGGTTACGCGCACCTCACCCTCTTTGCGCAAGGGGTACGTGTCAACGTCCATGTACTTCTTCGCCAGCTGGTCAATAACGTCGTCGGCGCCCTCGGTCGTAAAGCCCACGACCGTGCCTCGAATGGCAATCACCGCATAGGGGTTGTCGGGATCGGTGAGCGAGATCGCGACCCGGGCGTCGTTCGCGAGATTCTTCGCCTTCGCGCGCCCGAGGGCGGTGTTGATCACGATGTCGTCGCCGTCGAGTCGACACCACACGGGCGTGACGTTCGGTGAGCCGTCGGCTTCGAGGGTCGCTAGGTGGGCGAAGACTTTTTTCGCGAACAGTTCGCGCGAGGCGTCAGAGAAGGTGTCGGCCATGGTGGCTCCTTTTCGAGGGTTCGAGTGGGGGGAACTAGGTTTACTGTAGTGAATATTGGAGCGCACGTACGCGGGGGCGGCAAGCTCGTGCCCTCACTCGAAGCCGGCGTTGAAATAGGCGCCACGTCGATTCAGATCTTCGTACAGAGTCCGCGCATGTGGAAACCCTCGCAGTACGCACCCGAGGTACTCGCCGCCTTTCGTGAAGCCCAAGCCGCTCACCCGAGCGTGCGCCAAACGTTTTGTCACGCGACCTATCTAATTAACCTCGCCTCGAGTGACGCCGAACTTTACGAGAAGTCGGTCGCTTGCCTAACGAGCAACTTGTCGGTGGCGCGCGGCATGGCCTCGTCGGGCGTCGTCTTACACGTGGGTTCGCACAAGGGTGCCGGATTCGACGACGTGATCGGCCAAATCAGTGAAGCCTTTTTGCGTGCGCTGAGTGACGCCGACCCCACGCCCGAAGGTTGGCCCGACTGTCCGATCCTGATTGAGAACGCCGCGGGCGCGGGAGGAACGGTGGGTCGAAGTCTTGACGAAATCGCGGCGCTGATCGACGCCTGTGATGGCGACGAGCGCTTAGGACTGTGCATCGACACCCAGCATCTGTGGGCGAGTGGCGTTGACTATTCGAGTGTCGAGGGCACCGAAGCGCTCGTGGCAACGATAGATGCCGCCGTGGGTCTTGAGCGTCTGCGCTGCTTTCACCTGAATGACTCGAAGATTGAACTTGGGGGTAACCGCGATCGCCACGCCAACATTGGTGAGGGCACGATTGGGGCCCAGGGGCTCGCCCCCCTCGTCGGACATCCGCGCTTTCGTGACCTGCCGTTGTTGCTCGAAGTGCCCGGCGACGGTGAGGGCCCACGCGCGGTGGACGTCGCGGCGGCTCGAAGGGTGGTGAACGCCGGGATCAAGCTGTACGACGCGCCGTCGGCGACCGGCGCGGCCACTAAGGCAACCAGAATCGCCAAAGCATCGAAGTCCACGAAGTCGACGAAGACAACGACGGCGCCGGCGACGGTCAAAGCCGTGAAGAATTCAAAGAAGTCATCGACCAACAAAGGGAAGTAAGAGCTATGAGTGACGTTCGCGTTGAATCGGACACGATGGGCAGTATTGAAGTGCCCGCGCAGCACTACTGGGGTGCCCAGACCGAGCGCAGTTTGCATCACTTCGCGATTGGCCACGAGACGATGCCCCCCGCGCTGATTCGTGCCTTTGGCGTCTTGAAGTTGGCCTCCGCACAAGTGAATCGGGAACTGGGCAAACTGAGCGATGAGAAGGCTGCGCTCATCGAACGCGCCGCTCGCGAAGTCATTGACGGCACCCTCGCCGACGAGTTTCCCCTTCGTATTTGGCAGACCGGCTCTGGTACGCAGACCAACATGAACGTTAATGAAGTGATTTCCAATCGCGCCATCGAATTAGCTGGGGGCGTCATGGGTTCCAAGTCGCCCATACACCCCAACGACGACGTCAACATGTCCCAATCCTCCAACGACACGTTCCCCACCGCGATGCACATCGCCGCGGTCCTTGAGGTCACGGATCGCTTGGTGCCTTCGCTGCGTCGACTGCGTGACGCCCTCGACGACAAAGCGCGCGCCTACGCCGAGGTCACGAAGATCGGCCGAACACATCTCATGGATGCGGTACCACTGACCCTCGGCCAAGAGTTCTCCGGCTACGTCGCCCAACTCGACGCCGATCTTGTGCGACTCGACCAGGTGCTCGGGGGGCTGTACGAGTTGGCCGCCGGTGGCACGGCCGTCGGCACGGGGCTGAACACCCACCCCGAATTCGGCGTGCGCGTCGCGGCCTCGATCGCCGCCTTAACCGGGCAGCCCTTCGTCACGGCGCCCAATAAGTTCGCCGCCCTCGCCGCCCACGACGCGCTCGTCTTTGCCCACGGTGCACTAAAGACCCTGGCGGCGAGTCTCGCCAAAATCGCAGACGACTTGCGCTGGCTCGGTTCGGGACCGCGCTCGGGCTTGGGCGAACTGAAGCTACCCGAGAACGAACCGGGAAGTTCCATCATGCCCGGCAAGGTCAACCCCACCCAGAGCGAGGCGATGATCATGGTCACGATTCAGGTCTACGGAAACGACGCGGCGTTGGCGATCGCTGGCGCGCGGGGCAACCTCGAGCTCAACGTCTGCAAACCCGTGATGATTCATAATTTCTGCAACTCGATTGATCTCTTGAGCGACGCCTGTGATCGCTTTCGTGAGTTCTGCGTTGAGGGTCTCGAGCCCGACTACGAGCAGATTGATCGTCACTTGCGAAATTCGTTGATGTTGGTCACCGCGCTCAACCCCCACATTGGCTACGACCGCGCGGCCCAGGTCGCGAAAAAGGCGCACAAGGACCATTCAACGCTGCGCGAGGCCGCGGTGACGCTGGGCTTTTTAACGGGCGAGGAATTCGACGCTGCGGTCGTGCCCGAAGACATGACCCACCCCTAGTCCTTTAACGCACGGGCAAGTTCCACAGCGCCATCCAGCGCGACAGATCCTTTTCAATCGGTAGATCGGTGCCGAGAAATGAACGCACGCGAAGCTCGAGTTCGTTATCGCGCGCGTTCGCGCTCGTCGGGGCGAAGGGGTAGAACGTGCCCTGCTTTAAGAGATAGACGAGGCGCACCGATCCCTCACCCGGCGGCGTCTTGGGCTGGAAACCAAAGACCGCACACAACAGTCGAGGACCGAGACCGTGTTCTACCATCGAGGTATTGGCCGCGTGCACCCGGGTGACTTGACTCTCGAGATCGGGGTCGGTTACGACGAGCCAGCGAAAGCCGAGATCGTCAGTCGTGAGCGTCACGGAGTCATTCGTCGGATCAAAGTCGAGCAGGCCCTTGATGTCGTCGTCGGTCTCGAGCGTCGTTTCGCCGCTGCTGGCCTTAAAGCACAGCCCCGCCTGACCCGAGGTGACCAGGTCCAGTTCGGTCTCGAGGGTAATCGCCGCGTTGGTGAGGGCGAAGAGGTTGTCGAGTTTGGGCGCGACCTGTTTCGTGCGTCCAAAGAGTGAGTCGCGCAGTCCCACTAGCCGTTGAGTTCGCGCTCGAGTTTGTTGAGTTGGTCGAGACGCTTTTCGAGCGAGGGGTGCGTCGAAAAGAGCGTCGCCGCCGTACCGCCAGCGAGTGCGGGGGCGAAGAAGAAGGCGTTCATACCTTCGGCCTTGCGAAGGTCGGTGCGGGGAATTTTCCCCATGTCGCCGGTGATGTGCACCAGCGCGCTCGCGAGCACGCTGGGCTTGCCGATCAAGATGGCGCCCGAGCGGTCGGCGGCGAGCTCGCGGTATCGCGATAGGGCCATGGTGAGCAAAAAGGCAATCACGTAGATCACCATCGACACGAGCCAAGTCACCATCTCGAGCAGGACGAGATTCTCACCGTCTCGTGAACGTCCGCCGCCCGAGAGCATCGCGCCCCACATCGCCATACGACTGATGAGTCCCGCGAGCATCCCTACGCCCGAGGCGATCGTCATCATCGCCACGTCGCGGTGCGCGACGTGGGAGAGCTCGTGACTCAACACGGCCTCTACCTCTTCGTCACTGAGGCGGCTCATGAGTCCGCGCGTCGTGCAGATGACCGCGTTCTTCGGGCTGCGTCCGGTGGCGAAGGCGTTGGGGATGTCCATCTCCGAAACTCCCACGCGCGGCTTGGGCATGTTCGCGAGCAGGCAGAGTCGATCGACGATTTCGTGGAGACGAGGCTCTTGTTGGGGCGTCACTTCGTGCGCGCGCATCGAGAACATGGCGATCTTGTCGGAGAAGTAGTACTGGGAGAACAAGAGGGCGGCACCAATCACCACCACGACGAGCGTTGAGACGCCCAGTTTCAACATCACGGTGACGAGGATTGCGTAGAGCAGCACGAGCGCGAGACCCGTGATGAACATCCGAACGTTCAGTCCGTGATCGCTTTCAATCTTTGATTTCGCCATTATTGCGGCTCCCCACTGGCCGGCAGTTCGGCGCTGACGGGTGCGCTCGACACTTGATTCTTCAGCGCCGCGAGTTGGGCGTCGATGTCGGAGTTGGCGCTCGCCTTGTCGAGCTGGGCCTGGATGTCGTCGGTGTTGGTACCCGTGAGATCGGTCAAGGCGCCTGAACTCATCAGTTCGTCCAGGGCGCCACTACGGGCCTGCATTTGGGCGACCTTATCCTGGGCGCGCTGCATCGCGGCGCCGGCATCACCCATGGAGGTCGAGATGCCGCTGATGGCTTCAGAGACGTGGGCCGACGCTTCGGCGGCGGTGTAAGTCGCCTTGATGGTCTCTTTCTTCGTGCGAAAGGCCTCCACTTCGGTCTGGAGTTTGGTGGCGGTGTCTTCGAGCTTGTGCTGTTGTTCTTCGACCTGGGCGTGCTGGGTCTCGAGATCCTTGAGTTGGGCGACGAGCGCTTCGCGCCGCGTGAGTGCTTCGCGCGCGAGGGGCTCGTTGCCTTGGCTCATCGCCGCCTTGGCCTGGTCGGCGAGTTTGTCACCCTGGGCCTTAATCTGTTCGGCCTGGATTTCGACGCGCTTGCGCGCGGTGGCGACGTCGGCGACGGCGCGCTTGACCTTGGTGAGGTTTTCGAGCTGCTGCTCGTACGAGAGATCCAGCGTCTCACGCGGGTCTTCGGCGTTATTGAGAGCCGTGTTCGCCTTGGCCTGAAAGATGGTGGAGATTCGCTTCATGACACCCACGAGGGCCTCCTTTACGTTGGAACCCAGACTAGGGCGAAGAGGGTGGTGCACTCACGGGCATCCCCATGATTTTGTTAAGGATTTGCCGACTCGCGTGGGAGATTTTGGTCCTGAGCTTGGGCGTGGGCCTCGAGTGACGCACGGTAAGCCACGAGCGCCTCGGCGAGTGCGGGGTCGCTGAGGGCGAGTACGCGTACGGCCAGCAGGCCCGCGTTGGCCGCGCCGTTAATGGCGACCGTCGCCACCGGCACGCCGCGGGGCATCTGGACGATGGACAGTAACGAATCGAGGCCGTCGAGTCGAGCGAGCGCGATGGGAACGCCAATCACGGGCAACGTGGTCCCCGCGGCGATCATGCCCGGCAGGTGCGCCGCGCCGCCGGCCCCCGCGATAATGACCTGTAGGCCGCGACCCTTCGCGTCGCGGGCGTAGGCGAGCATCGCGTCAGGCGTACGGTGCGCCGAGAGTACGTGGACTTCGCTCGAGACGTGAAACTCCCTCAGTATCGTGACGGCGTCGACCATGATCGCGTGGTCTGATGCGCTGCCCATCACGACGCCAACACGTGCACTGTCCATTAGGCCCCCTTCGCGGCGGTGCCGTAGAGGCGCGCGCTCTTCCATGCTCGCACGTGGGTGTCGGTGAGGTGGTCACCGAGCGCCGTGACGTGACCCAACTTTCGACCCTTGCGAAAGGACTTGCCGTAGTCGTGGACGAAGACCCCGGCCACGGTGCTCGCGTCGTCGCGCGAGCCAGCCTGTTCGCCACCCACCACGTTCACCATCACGGCGTTGGTCGTGAGGGTGGTTACCGGCCCGAGCGCCTGACCACTGACGGCGAGGAGGTGCTGGGTGAACTGACTCGTCGCGACACCTTCAATGGTCCAGTGACCCGTGTTGTGTGGGCGCAGCGCCAACTCGTTGATGACGAGTCCCTCGTCGGTGAGGAAGTATTCGACGGCCATCATGCCTACGGGTTGGACCAACGCAGCGAGGGCCCTCGTCAGGTCTTCGGCTTCGGCCAGCACCGCATCGGACACGCCCGCCGGGAAGCGCACCTCGACGCACATCCCCTCGGATTGCACGCTCGCCACGAGTGGGTACAGCGCGATCGATCCATCGACCCCTCGAGCGACCTGTTGTGCGAATTCACCCACGAGCTCAAGGCGCTCTTCGACGAGGACGTCGCCGAGCGCGCCGAGCTCGTCGACGAGACGAACTGTTTCGGCGCGAGACTTTGGGAAGAAAACGCCACGCCCGTCGTATCCACCGCGAGGCGTCTTGACGACCGGCTCCGCGCGCAGCGCGTCCAGCCACCCGGCGAGTTCGGCGTCGTCACTAGTGCGCACGACGAGAAAGCGCGGCACCGGCAGGCCTCGAGCGTGAAGTTCGCGGCGCTGGTGGGCCTTATCGACGGCGAAGCGCAGTGCGTGCGAACTTGGACGCACGTTGAGTCCACTGTTTTCGAGGTTGGTCAGCACATCAAGATCGACGAGTTCGTGATCAAAGGTCACAAAATCGACGAGCTGAGCGAGTTGACGAAGGGCCACTTCGTCGCGCGCGCCGCCGAGCAGGACGTGGTCGCAGGTGTCGCAGGCCGATTCGAGTTCGTGTTCGGCGAGGACCGTCAATTCGACGTGGGCGTCGTGGGCGACTTCGCCCATCATTCGCGCGAGTTGTCCCGCGCCGACGACGCCGACCCTCGCGCGGGCGTTGGCTTCAGCGGTCCGCGACACGGACTGAACGCTAGTAGTTCCACTCGTTAGAGTAATGAACGCGTCTCGTCGGCTAAGTTTGTTGGGCCAAAGGAGACCTGTTGTTAGTCGTTGCCAGCCTCACGTCCATCGCACTCTTTCTCACCTTCTTTTCGATTGGCGCGCCCCGCATCGTCTTTAATCCGCACGCGTCGAGTCAGGCCGATCGACTCGACTACACCAAGCGTCGCTTCCAACTACAAGGCATCCTCGAAATCGTCCTCGGTGTACTCCTCGTCATTGGACTTAAGGCCACCGGGTCGTCGCTGCTGGCCATTGTGAACGAAGTCGCGGCGCTGAGCCTCTTGGTCCTCGCCTCGTTGACCGGGTGGCGTCTTCGCCAAATGCGGGCTGCGACGCGGGTGTACGGACCTTGGCTGGCGCTCGCGCTCGCCTGCCTCCTCGAGTTAGTGTTTCGCCTCGCCGCCTGAGTCCTAATACGGCACGGTCGTGTGCTTGAACTCGTTGAGGTCGCGCTGCGTGCTCATGAGCGCCACCAGTGAGGTCACGAGCGTCGTCGAAGCGTTCTCGTCAGCAGTGGGCTCTTTCATGTAGCGCACGAAAGTGGCGTCGTCGTCCACCACGAACGTCGGAACGCCGAAGGCCTCGTAGCGCTCGAATCGCCGGAAATTTTCGCCCAGCACCTTGTGGGGACGACGCGTGCGAAGGTCGGCCTCAACGAGAGCCAGGTCGACGGGAATCGCGCTCAGCGCGCGCTCGATATCGCTCCACGTCTTAAGGGCGAGCCCCTGTTCGTGGCGAGCACGAAAGAGCGCCTCGTGCGCCGCGAGAAAGAGCTCAGGTTGTTGGTCGCGAATGGAGATACTCACCGCGAGCGCGAGGTGGTCGGGGTCTCGCTCGGGGTCGTCCCACACGTCGGGAGCCCCCTCGAGGCGGTAGCCCTGACTCATCGTCCACGGTACGAACTCGACGTCAAAGTCGGCGCCGGCACGCAGCGCCGTGACGACGTGGAGGTGAATATTTTTGGCGAACGGACAGCGGTAATCGTAAGAAAGTTGGAAAGTCAACACCAACCAAGTGTAGGGATTAGCGCACCACGACCGGCACGCCGTTGGCGCGGCATCGTTCCTTAAAGGCGCAGAATCGACAGGCCTGCGCCGAGGGAGTCGCGGGAAAGTCCCCTTCGTCGTAGTAGCGCACGATGCGCGCCCACGCGTCGTGTGCCGCTTGGACTCGCGCCTGAACGACGACGTCGCTGACGCGTCGCTCGAGGACGCTGCCCTTAGCGACGTAGAGGAGACGAATCGTGTCGGGTCGTTCGCCGAACGCCGTTTCGCACAGCGCCGCATAGAGATCGGTATTCGCGAAGGTTGACGCGTCGTAGCGCCGATCCGGTACCGCACCCGTTTTATAGTCGATGATCGCCAGCGTGCCGTCGTCATCGCGGTCAAGGCGATCCAGAATTCCTAGCAGTGGTGTGTCGGCGACGGTGGCGCTTAGGCGAAGTTCGGCGCCCTCGGAGACAATGGTGCGGGGATCTTCCATCTGGAAATACGTCACGAGAATCTCGTCGCTTTCGCGACGGAGCTTGTCGAGTAAGTCCTCGTCCATCGCCAGATCGGCGCGCACGTCGTCGGTCAACACTTCGAGTTCCGCGGCGTCGCGAAAGCCTCGCGCCGCCGCGAGCGAGCGCGCGCTGGGTTCGAGGCGAAAGAGTTGCTCGAGCAGGAAGTGCACGAAACGGCCCTTCGTACTGGCGTAGGAAGCGGGCTGGGCGATGCGGTCGACCGAGGCGTGTTGGTAACGCCGCGGGCAGGCGCGAAAGTCGTTTAGTCGAGAGGGCGAGAGCGCGACGGGGAGGGGTTGGTCAAAGGCCATGGCGCCACGCTACGTGGCGGCTGTCACGTCACGCTCGATGACGTCCGCCAAACTGGAGGCGTGTGTGAGGACGAATCAGCCACCCGAGCGGTCATCGTGCGCCACGCGCGATGGCAGGGTCTGCGACCCGGTGACCCTGTCGCGGTGAACGTGGAGCGTGAGTATCGAAGGTCGTGGACGTTCGTCGCGTTCGCCAGAAACGAGCGAACCGGTGAGGAGTGGGTGGAGGTACGCGGCGGTCGGGTGGGCGAATCCAAGGGTCGGGCCTTTCGACCCGAATTGATTTATCCAATCCACGCGCGGCACGGGGCGCGATTTAGGGGGCTGTCGTTTCGTGACGCGCCGCAGTTGGACTTCGACTAGAACGCGAGTCGTCGATGGCGTTCGCGCGACGCGAGAACAAAATAGCGATTCCCGGTACCGCGCTGACGAGTGACGCGATGAGGTAGTACGTGCCAACACTCAAGGTCTTTGCTAGCGCGCCCGCTACGACGAGGCCAACGGGCATCATCCCGAGCGAGACGAACCAATCGATGGAGCTCGTACGCCCCAAAAGTTCGCGAGGCACTTCGCTCTGCATCATCGACTCCCAAATGACGTTGCCAAAGAGCATCAGTGGTGACGCGATGAGTGGAAAAAGCAGCACGAGCCACAGGTTGGTCGCGACCGCCATAAGGAGCCCCGCCAGGGTCGAGACACTCCAATACAGCCACATCATGCGCACGCGCCGCCGCGGACTTGGCAGATTCGCTGAAATCAAAGCGCCGACGCTGCCCGACAGACCCGACACCGCGAAGGCGTACCCCACGACGGCCTTACCTTCGTGGAGATGGTGCCGCAGAAAATACGGGATGAGAACGCCCATCGGCGAAAAGACGAATGCGTTGGTCAAGGTTACCGCCACGAGGGTGGTCCAGAGCCACGTCGTGGATCTCACGTAACGAAGCCCTTCTCGAATCTCGTGCCACATATTGGGTGCGTGGGGCGACGTCGGAGGCAGCGTGGCGCTCATAAGCGCGAGCGCGCTCGCACTCACGAAGAACGTCAGGCAGTCAAGAGCAATAGCCCAGGTGGTCGAATACGCGACGAGCAGACCGCCGACGGCGGGCCCAATCATCTGACCCATGAGGTTGTTCGACAGCGGGCGAAGTGAGTTCATAGCTGGCAGAAGGTCCTCGGGGACAATCTCGGGAATGAGTGCCGACATCGCGGGAAAAAACAGTGCGTCAAAGACGCCAAAGCTCAACGCGTAGACGACGAGTTCCCAAAAATGCAGCGAATGAGTCACGAGCACGAGCACGAGCCCCGCCGTGAGCAGTCCGCGCGCGACGTCGGAGATTATGAGCAATAACCGACGCGAAAAGCGATCCACAATCGCCCCACCGATCAGTAAGAAGACCACTTGAGGGGTGACGCGCGCCGCGGCCGTCCAGGCGAGTTTCGAAGGACTGTGGGTGGTATCGAGCACGAGCAGTGTCAAGGCCACGAGGCCGACGCCGTCACCTAATTGCGAGATTGCCTGTCCGAACAGCAGACGTATCGGATCGGGGTGCCACCGAAGCGCCTTCAGGGCGCCGCGCTTACGCATTGTTTCAGGTTAGAGCGCTGGCGAGCAGCGACGAAGAGCTCACGCTCTCCATGTTGCGGTTTCGTGACAATGTGCCACGACGGGTGCTTCGCAGGATTCTCACAGACCAGGCAAAGCCAATTCTGAAGTTCACTCGTCAAAATGAAGTCCGTTGTTCAATCGAACAGCGAGAGAGAGGTACAAGAAGATGACGAAGAAATCTATGAACGTGGCGCGCGTCGCCACGTCGTCTGCCCTAGGTATCGCCCTCGCCGTTGGCGGGACCAGCGTTGCCTTTGCGCACGGCGCTAAGGATCACGGTCGATCCAACGATCACCACGCCGCCCGAGGCCACCGCCACGGAGTCGACGGCACGATTAGTGCCCTCAGCGCCACGACGCCGGGTACGTTGACGTTGACGATGCGTGACGGTTCCACCGTGACCTACACGACCACCGCCGCGACGACCTACTTCGAAGGCCGCGCGAGCGCGACCTCGAGTGCGCTCGCCGTGGGTGAGCAAGTGGACGTGGCTCTGAACGCCACGACCCCGACCACGCTCGACAGTGTCCGTATTGACTTGACGCACTTTGAGGGCAAGATCCTCGCGATTACCGGTGCTGCTGGTGCGGCCACGATTACCTTGAGTGGACCCAACAACACCACGCGCACCGTGCTGGTGACGCCCTCGACCACCTTTGAGATGAAGGGCCAAACGGCCACCTTTAGCTCACTGGTTGTTGGTGCGGAGATGGGCGCCATGGGTCTTGACGCTTCGAACAACACACTCAGTGCGTTGTCGATTCGTGTCAGTGCGCCTGAGTCATCACCGCAACAACACTCGTTGAACAACGATGGCGGACGTAACTAAGTCCTCAGCGCGAACGTGATTCGACGTGGCCGCACCTTGAGTGAGTCCTTGGGATCGCTCAAGGTGCGGCTTTTCGTTTGAAGCCCCAGCGCGCCTCTTCGCGATTCCGCGAAGAGATTTCACTCGTGGTCGGGACTTCAGCCGAACGCAGGGAACAAGGAACTGAGTTCTCCGAGTTCTCGGCGTTCATCAAGATTCAGCCGCTCCCTTCCGGTCGATTTTCGGATGAAGGAAAGGTCATCCCAACGCTCAAGCCGCGTGGACTCCGTCAGGGCGTCGAGGGTGGTAACTAACGAGCGCATCACCTCCTCCGAAGGCGACAGCCCACGTTCGAGGTTCTCGACGAGATCAAAATGATGTACGGCGAACTCGGTATTCCACATCGAGAGAAAGTGGTCCGTCTCCATTACGTGCGACTGGAAGACGACGCGACCCTGCGACGCGTGCGTACACGCCGTTTGCGCGGCGCACGCCGAGACGTCGAAGTGGCTCTTCAGCGAGTTGGTGCTTGCGTACGAGGCGGTTTGGGCCCAGAGCCAGCGAACATCCGTGAATCCCGTCGGCCCTTGAGGCGGCCAATCTTTCCAGTACGACAGGGCGTCGCGGTCTGCTGGATCGTCGGTTTCGGAAACTAGGCCTTGCAGAATCTCATTGGTGCCCAGTCGCAGATGGGTAATCAAATCGGCGACGCGCCAGCCAGCGCACGCCGTCGGCTTTATTACGTCGGCGTCGCTCAGTCCCGCCACGATGGTTCGAAGATGGAGGATTTCTCGTTGGAGCAATTCTCTGGGGTCGACGTTCGTCATTTCCATACATTGGCACGTGTCGTCGTCGCTGAGATTACCGGTGAGGGTTTATTTTGCTGGGGAGATGGCGAGCAGCCCCGCCATTTTCGCCGCCGCAGCGCGATCACGGGCAGATCGGTTTCGCGAACTAGTACCGAGAAGATGGTGGCGCCCAAGAGTGCGGGCGAATCGGGCCTGAGTGGACACGGCGCGCACCGTTTCTGCCCTCCTTACCGAGCGCGACGGCGCCACCAGCGCTGGCGCTTCTCGCAGTTCTAACCCGTGCGTGGAACGGGACCTCGTTGGATTGAGGTCACCGAAAAGTGAAACCCGGCATAGCAGAAATTGATGTTCACGCTCGTGTCGAAAAACTGCGTGAAGGGGTGCGTGCGCAGAGGGAGCGAGAAGTAAAAGTGTTGCGTCATGCACGGGCCAGCGTTTGGAGCTTGTTGGTCATACGCGTCGCCGTAGTCAATGCCAAACGAAGCGGTGGCGCCGGGTTTGATGATCACTGATCTCGGTTTGACGGCCACAAAAATCATGCCGCCACCATTCACTACCTTTACCGCCACCCCTTGGTACGAGGCTGGCGACACGCGGACTTTGGGGTATCCCTTCAGGCGACAGGCCGAGTGGCTTCGATTCACCATCAGAAAGGGAATACCCTCGTTGCCCGCTGCGGCGTATGCCCCGGAGCTACTCACGACCGCGACTTCGAGTTGTGAGAAGGAACACGTGGGGATTCCAGTGGACGCCGAAGCATCGGTCGTCACCGAATACAAGGGCAGCCCAATTGAACTCACCGTGGCGAGCAACAGAGCCAACGTTCGTGGCGAGAAATGTGCGTGCGCTTGCCGTGTACTCATCACACCCCTGGAATCACTCGCTTTGAATCACCATACTTAGACCTTGACGACATCGCATGACGTGATCATCCCAACCGAGTCGGCGCGGAGCCGTCCAGTCGCCCCAATAGGTCTGGCGCCCAGCCCTGGGTGTCTTCACGGTGAGGAGTCCTAGGTTCGGCCAAGGTCGTTCGTGCTCCTCGACGCCGATCCAGCTGGTCACAGTCCTTTGCCGCTGGTACCTGGAGGACACTTGCCTTCAAGTGACAGTGCCCAGACGGTGATCCCGGGTGGAATACCGAGCGTGGTCTTCTGGTATCGAGTTGAAACGACGGAGATTTTGATGACGGTACACGCCGGATTGGGCGCCCGATAGGTCGCGGCGGCGTGGAGCATGAAGTCGTGCTGACGCACGCTCCAGGCCCGCCAGAGCGACCGTGGCGCGTTGGTGGGCGGCGGCGTGGGATACGTCGACGCACTGGGCGACTGCGAGGTCGGTGACACTCCAGAGACGAGTGCCTTCGACGCCGCGCGAATCACAGGCGTCGCACACAGCGGCGGGCTCGCTCCTTGCACCATGGTGCACAGCGCGGCGATCAGATAGTTCGCGGTGCCATCTACCGCTTGGGCGACGGGACTCGACGCGACACTGAGGTCTCGTCCGATGCCGGCGAGCGTGAGACCCTCAAGTACCGAGGGGGACGCGCTGGCGCCGAGTGTGACGTAGCGGTTACCCACGTCGACAAAGGGCAACTCACTACTGGGGTTGTATCTCGTAAAGGCAAGCTTTTGTGCCGGCGACATCGATTCGAGTGGCGCATATCCGCCCCGGGCGTTGGGCGTCGACGAAGTCAGTTCGGTGGGATCAAACGTGAAGTAGGGACTGGAATACTTCGCGCCGATAAAGCTCCAACTCGCCAAATGTGGATAAACGTCGCTTGACGACGAGAGGATTTGATGATCGAGGTTGGTAAACGTGCCGAACTTGGACAGCGCCACCAGCAGTGCCCAGCGCTGTAACGCACAAAAGGGGCAGTACTCGGCGCCGACGTAGGAGACGACGCCGTTGGTCGCGGCGGTGGTGACGGACGGCGTGACGTGGTTGGGCACGGAGATGTTCGCGGGAAGTCCCACGGCTTCGAGGGTGGCGATGGGCACGCTGCCCGCGGCCCGAAAGTACGACGCGAGTTGTACAGGGGCAGCGTTCGAGTTCGGCGAGGTAGGTGCTGGCGAGCCGTTGAGTGTGGTGAAACTAAAGGCGCCGACGACGACGAGCGCGAGTAGTCCAAACGCGAAGGAGCGACGACGAACGTGGCGTCGGCGACTCCGGGCGCGAAGATGCTCGATGTTCGGGCGTGGTGCCAGCGGTTCGTCGATGAGGGCTTGGGTCAATCGCGTGAGTTGTGACATGGCTTATCTCCTAGATTTCTTCTTCGCCGAGGAGGCGACCTAAATGTTGATGGGCGTCGTGCAAGGTGCTCGAGACCGTGCCTCGACTAATACCCAAGACCACCCCAATTTCGTTCTCGCTTAATTCGGCGACGTGGCGCAACATCACTACCTGTCGTTGACGTGGTGAAAGCGATTCGACGAGCTGCCAGACCTCGCCGGCGGGCGAGGGGAGATCGGGCATGGGCGTCGGCTTTTGAAAGAACCGTTGCTCGAAACTTCTGCGACGTGCCACTCGTCGTGCGTGGTTCATGGCAACGCGGTAGACCCAGCCAGAGGGCGATTCCAACACACTGACGCGCTTCCAACGCTCCAGCGCCCGTGAGCACGCTTCGTCGACGCCTTCTTTGGCGAGTTCTAGGTCACCCGTTGACAACGCCAAAGTGGCAATCATCCGGTCGTGTTCGCGCGAGTACCAGGCTTCAAAGGACTCCACGAAAATCAATTCTCCCTGCTGAATCTGAGCGACGCGCGGTCCACTGACAATGTCCATCACCACTTCAAGTCACGGGAGAGGCAAATCGCTGGGTACGACTGTCGTATAGGCACCAAGCCCTTTGTGTTGTCGCGCAATCGGGCTCGCGAATTGCTGACGATCGGATAAAGCCCCTTAGCCAAGAGAGTCGAACGCTGGCGTCACATCAGAACGTCTGCGTAGCCTCGTTGCCGTGAGGGTGGTTCTTGGCGGCGGCGTCGTTGCCGTGTGTCATGGAGTCTGTATTGGCGCAATCCCAACAACGTCG
>NCBD01000216.1 GCA_002255315.1 Actinobacteria bacterium 21-64-8
GACGGCGTCTACTTTGTGGCTCTTCTGCCTAATGTGTGGGTGCCAAATCAAGCCGTAAAACGAGCAACGCCAACTCCTGTCTAGGTTCTTGAGTACTTGAAGCTGAAGAAAACTGAACGAGGAGATTGGCGTGCTCAACGCAAGCGTATGGCGTCACGCGCTCGGTGTCGACCGGGCGACCGTGATCGAGTCGGTGGACTTCGACGAGGATGCGCAGTCGGTGGTGATTCACGTTCGGCCTCGTCGTCACACCAAGCGGCGCTGCGGGATCTGCGGGTGCCGAGCGCCGGGCTACGACCAAGGACAGGGGCGGCGCAACTGGCGCGCGATGGATCTGGGGGTCTTGGTGTGTCACCTGCAGTCCGACGCCCCGCGGGTGCAGTGTCCCACGCACGGCCCGACGGTCGCCCAGGTGCCCTGGGCCCGTCACGGCGCCGGCCACACCCGCCACTTCGATGACCAGGTGGCCTGGCTCGTGACCCACACCTCGAAGTCCGCGGTCGCGGAGTTGATGCGCGTCTCGTGGCGCAGCGTCGGCGCGATCATCTCCCGGGTCGTGGCCGACGCTCGCGCCGCGAAGGACCCCTTCGAGGGACTCCGCCGCATCGGGATCGACGAGATCAGCTACCGGCGCGGACACAAGTACTTGACCGTGGTCGTCGACCACGACAGCGGGCGACTCGTCTGGGCTGCGGTCGGCCGGGACAAGGCGACCCTCGAGACGTTCTTCGATCTACTCGGCGAGGAGCGTTCGGCCCTGATCTCCTTGGTCAGTGCCGACGCCGCCGAATGGATCGCCACCGTGGTCGAGCAGCGATGCGTGAACGCGACACTCTGTGCCGATGCGTTCCACATGGTCGCGTGGGCGACCAAGGCCCTCGACGAGGTGCGAAAGGAGATCTGGCGCCTCGCCCGACAAATCGGCGCACCCAACCTCATTGCCCACCTGAAGGGCTGCCGCTACGCGCTGTTAAAGAATCCCGAACATCTCACCGACAACCAGCAACGGGGACTCGCCCGGGTGGCGTCGGTGAACAAGACCTTGTACCGCGCCTACCTCTTGAAAGAGCAGTTCCGCCTCGTCTTCCAACTACGAGGGCGCGAGGCCGTGCGGGCACTCGACGCGTGGTGCAGTTGGGCCAGGCGGTGCCGCATCCCCGCGTTCGTCGAGCTCTACCACCGGATCGTTCGCCACCGCGCTTCCATCGTGGCGACCCTGACCAACGACGGGCTGTCCAACGCACTGGTCGAAAGCACGAACACGAAGCTGCGCCTGCTCACCCGCATGGCCTACGGGTTCAAGTCCACCGATAATCTCATCGCGCTGTGTCTGCTCGATCGCGGTGGCTACTGTCCACCGTTACCAGGGCGGAGCCGCTCCTCAGCGTCGGCGCTTGCGGCGCTTGGTTGAAGGGGCTTTGGGCGGTGTCCCCGGTGGGGTGAAGCGGCCCGTCGCCCTAGGACGCGGGGGAAGACCTGGGCCCGAGATGGCGTCGCGCTGAGCGATTGGTCGGGAG
>NCBD01000217.1 GCA_002255315.1 Actinobacteria bacterium 21-64-8
ACCTCGTCGTGAACGCCCTCGACATGGCCATCAAGCAACGTCGGATCAAACGAGGTTCGATCGTCCACGCTGACCACGGATCGCAGTTCACGTCCTGGTCGTTCACCGAACGGATTCGCGACGCCGGACTCATGCCCTCATTTGGATCAGTGGGTGACGCTTTCGATAACGCGATGATGGAGTCCTTCTGGTCGAGCATGCAGATTGAACTGCTGAATCGAAAACGATGGAAAACGCGACTCGAACTCTCTAATGCGATATTCGACTACATCGAGATCTTCTACAATCGACAACGACGCCACTCGAGTCTCGATTACGTCTCACCGATCGAGTTCGAGGTGTCACTCCGCTCCAAAGAAACCGCCTGATTTCAAGACCGAAACAAGTAAAGAAATCGTGGGCAGGTCAAGATGTCAACGAAACCGACAGCACCGCCACCTGACGTTCGGCCTTCACGATGAGGCTCCACCAGTAGTCGCTCGGACAGTCGGAGCGACGCGCCCACATCCTGACCAGCTCCTCGCGGGCCGCCTCGCTCCCAACGTTGCCTTTGGGAAACAGCCAGAGTACGTCCTCATCGAGTTCGGCCGCGATCTCGGCCTGATTTCGGGGATAGGGAACGGTACCGGCTATCCAGTTCGTGACGGAATTCTTCGACACGCCCAACTTGGCCGCGAGATCTTCTTGACTCACGCCCTTCTTCGCCATGGCTCGGCGCAGTCGTTCGTTTCCCATGCCCACACTCTTTCATACGCGCGTTCGTAACGACCATCGCGATGAGTGCCAAATACATCACCAAGTGAACTTCTACCCACTCTTGAGAATTCTCGAGAGTGGGTCCAGACGTCTCGCCAGTGGGTAGCCCGTTACACAGGAACCGGACTTAATGGATGTGTCGCCACAAATCGTGACGACAACGAAATGAAGGAATCCAAAATGAAACTACCCATTGACACCAGCAGCCTCGACTTTCTCGCGGTTTCGATTGCTGAGCCGGTGATCGACTTCGACTCGAAGCAACAGCGCGTCGACGCCGACGGCAAGGCAATCGTCGCCGTCAGCGTCGTGGCGATCGGCGGCGAGGGAGCCGACATCCTCGTCGTGAAGGTGGCGGGCGAGCCCAAGGGCCTCACGCTCGGCGCCCAAGTGAAGGTCACTGGTCTCGTGGCCACGACCTGGCAGATGGGCGACCGTCACGGCGTGAGTTTTCGCGCCGACAAGGTGGAAGTCCTGTCCACTACGACCAAGGCCCCGGTCGCGGCCTAAGGAGGCGTGCCCCGAGAGAACTCTCTCTCGGGGCACGGTCCCGTTCTCGAAAGGAACTTCTAATGAACACTCCCACCAACTCACGTTCGATGACCGACGAAATGCTCGATGAACTCCTGCACCTACTCGCCGTCTGGCGCGTCGAGCTCGTGCTGCTTGGCATCCCCACCGGACTTGGACTCTGGCTCTACGTGCGCTTCGGTCTGTTCTTCGCCATCGCCGCTCCGGTCGCACTCGTGACGACGGTCC
>NCBD01000003.1 GCA_002255315.1 Actinobacteria bacterium 21-64-8
TTGACGCTGGTCGATACCCCGAGGTGGGATTGCCTCCCATTGAGATGTTGGCGATACCGCCGTTCGCTCGAAGAAGTACGAAAGCTCCTCCGGCGGCAAAGATCTCACCGGTGAGAGGAGGTCCTACCGCGACGCCGCTTGATGAGATTGGCTGGATGGTGGGCACGCCGTTTAAGTAACAGGTCGTGGATCCGTGATTGATGAAGTCGAGGTAGCTGTAGCGCAGGCGAGCGACGACGTGTGAGCGCCAGAGAACTTTCGTGGTGCGCTTCGTGCAGATTGACGCTTGGCGATATTGCCCCGCCTGGAGTTGCGCCATGAGCTTCCACGAGTGACCGTCGCGTGTGACAAAGGCCGGTCCGCCAAAGACTTGGTAGATCGTCGAAGTGGGTCCGAAGTTTGAGAATGACCCAGGCGCGCCCCCGGTGTTACCGAAGTACCGCTCATCGCTGAAGGTTCGACCGTCGTTTGAGCTCACGGCGAAGCCTCCGGCGGGATTCATGTACGCGGCGTAGAGCAGTCGACTGTTCCCGCTAAAAAAGAGCGACATCGGTGTGTCGGCGCGGAACGACTTACCAGGCTTCGGAAAGGGATAGTTGAACTCGGTGATCCAGGATTGCCCCTCGTTCGTTGAGCGAAGAAGTCGTCCCGGTCCCTGGGACATTCCCTCGTCGAGGAAGCACGAAAGAAGCCACGTCCCGCTGGGCGAAACGATCAGTTGTTCAATGGCGAGGGACGCACACGGGTTCGCCATGGGCGCCCAAGTGCGTCCGTTGTTGTGCGTGATGCGCAGGGCCGACGCGGTCGTGTAGTTCCCGGCATTCAGGTTCAGGACGTCAACGCCGTGTGGCGCGGCGGCGAGCAGTTCGACCTTTGCTTCGTAGCGTTGTCCGGGCACGATTAACGAAGTCGAGAAGGTCGGCTTGGTCGAGCCGGTTGGATACACGACGAACTCACTCTTACAAAAGGACGTCGGGGTCACTGACCCTGGGGGACAGATTGTTTCGACGACGCTTGTTGTCGCGCCGTTCAGCTCGTAACTGGTCGAACTGTTCGGCGGCGTAATTTGGCTCCAGGTCCGACCACCATTGTTGGTCACGTCAAGCGCGCCACCCGCGCCGTCAACGTAGCCGTCTTGAGGATTCGCGAAATCTATCGAAGAGTTGGTGTTCCAAAGGCTGTAGTCAGAAAAAATGGGGTAGCGCTCGAGACTCGCGGCAATTTTGCTGCGCACGGTCCACGACTTTCCGAGATTGGTGGTGCGCACGAGGTAGAAGCTGTAGCGACCTTTTCCGAGCGATCCGGTCGCGAGTGCGTAGCCCAATCGTGGCGAGAGCATGTCGATTTGGTCAATCTGGGTGAAGCCGCCGAGGCTCGTGTTGGTGAGAATCGTGCCGGGCGAAATCGTCGGGTGTAGACGTGCGGACGCCGTAGCGGACACGTTCGGTGAGCCAAATAAAGAGAGGGTCAGGGTGGTGAGAGCAACCAGGGTTCCTTGGCGGACGCTTGCGTGCTTCACCACGTGATTATAGGTACCGGGGGGTATTGAGTACTGGTGACAATCTGAGTTCAGATGAACAGAGCCGGGCGACGCTCGTGGCGTCGCCCGGCTCTGTGGTCGCACGTGGACGATTAGTTACCCAACGACAGGCTCACGCCCGAGCCAATCTGAACGCTGCCCTGAAGATTCGAGTTCAGCGAAATTCCCGCGTTGGCGTTGGCGTTGACGTTGGCTTGAGTCCCAACGGTCGACTGCGCATCAGCGTTCGAAGGCGTCGGCGCGTCGCTGCCCATACCCACCGTGGCGTTGGTGTCGTTCGTCGCGCTCGTTGAGTCGTTAGTACCCAGCGTCGCCGAACCCGACGCGTTGCCGCTCGCGGAGGTTGAGCCCGAAACGTTGACGCCGGTCGAAGCTGAGTTGTCAGTCGTGGCGCAGGTACTGGCCGCGGGCGACACGGTAACTTGCGGCGAACCCGACGCGCCCACGGTGACGTTCATGTTGAACGCGGAGTTGTCGGCGGTGTTCGACACGGTGACCGTAGCGCTCGAGGGCGTCGTTGACGCCGCGTTCGCTTGCAGGCCCGCGTTCGCGTTCAGACCAACACTCAACGAAGTCAGCGTCTGCGTCGCGGCATCGGTCGCGATGTTGAGCGTCGCCACTGAGTGTCCGGCGAGGTCCATCGAGGTCGTGAACGTGCCGTTTCCGTCGGCCACCGTGCTCACCGAAGGACTGGCGTTCACGTTGAGATTCGCGTTGGAGCAGTCGGCGCTCGACGGGCTCAAGGTGAGTTGCGATGATCCTGACGTCGCACCACTGAGAGCAACGTCAGAGCTGGTGCCGGCGAACGCCGTGCCGGTGATGCCAATGGCGAGGGCGGTGCCCGCAATCAAAATAGCGGTGCGTGGTAACTGCATGATGACTCCTTTAGTAGTTCAAGGCCGTGGTGGCCTTTCGCTACCTCCATCGCGCTTTCGCGGCGACTGTCACTCGATTTTTTCGATGATGGCGCCTTCTCAGAAAACTCACAGATTGGCGCCGTGCCCAGCTCGGACCCGCGAAGTCGTCGCGTAGAGAACCCACACGGATTAGTTGTCGCGCGTTAGGGGAGTAATGAACTCGTGCCGGACGTGGTGCTGTTCACGACGCCGCCCAAACCGCCCGAACCGGTAATGGACCCCACGCTCGGGAGTGTCGGCGGCACCAAAATCGTCGTCGTCGTAGTCGTCGTGGAGGTACTGGTTGACGCGTTAGAGGTACCTGAGTTGGTGACCGTAGTCGAAGTCGTGTTCGGGGTCGTCACCGTGGTGCCGAGTACGGACGTGACTTGGGAGAGCAGGCCCAACTGTGAAAGCGTTCGCTTCACCGAGGGGCGAATCTGGGAGAGATCGTTCTGGTTGAGTAGCTTCAGATCTTTGATGAGGCCCTTTGCGAGTTCGCGCGCCACGTTCGTGTGGTGCCTCGACGCGGCCGAGTTGACGTTGTGCAGTTGGGCGCGCGCCTGATACAACGCGGGCGAGGTGACCGGCAACCCTAGATCGTAGGCAATGGCGCGCGTCGGACCGGGCAGCGTGTTCGTAGCGACCGCGGCGGCCGCCACGCCGCCGAGCGAGAGGACTCCCGCGACGCTCAGGGTTAGTGCGCTCGCGCGTGAGCCCAGGAGCCGGCGACGCCGCGACGCCGGTGCAGTCGCGTCGAGGGCTACGACGTTGTCGAGCGCGAGCGCGTCGAGCAGGTGTTGGCGCGCCTTCGCGTCAGGGGACAGTGCGGCGGTGGGAAAGACCTCGCCCAGGAGCGCCATTAGTTCGTCATCGTCGCGATGCTGAGTCATACGCCCACCTCCTCACCCATCAAGCGACGCAGGCGCTCGAGCGCTCGTGATTGGGCCATGCGCACCGCGCCGGGCGAGGTGCCGAGCACTTCTGCCGCCTCGTCGCTGCTCAGACCCGCAATCACGCGTAACTGTAGGACGTCGCGATCGACCTCGTCGAGGCGGTCGAAGGCCGCTCGTACCGCGTCGTGCTCGGCGTTGAGTTCTAATTGTTCGCCGACTTCGACCGTGGTTGGCGCGGGCTCGAGCATGCGTTCGCGCTCGCGGTAAGCGCGCCGATGCGTGTCGGCGACGACGTTACGCAAGACACCAATGCACCACGCTTCGGGCGACACCGCCTGGACGAGTCGTTCGCGCGTCGCCACGACGCGGGCCATCGCTTCGGCCACGGCGTCGCGCGCACTGTCTTGATTGGAGAGTCGTCGGAGCGCGTAGTTCATCATCGCTGGGTAGACCCGCTCGTGCAGCGCTTCCCATGCCTCGGGATCACGCGCGAGTAGTCGCTCGCCCTCACCTCCTCGGTCCTCTTCGTAAATCACGTCACTACTTCTATCGTCTCGGAATTCGAGTCGTCACGAGTTTTTCGCAAGAAATTCAATCCTCAGGACTTTCTGAGAGGGTGTGGCGCTCCATGACCCTCACGGATTGAGACCTTCGAGGCGTACTGATGGCTCGAGGTGTGATGGCGTGTTGATCAGGTCGATGGCACGAAGATCGTACGAATGTGCCGGTGATGACGGACCCCGCTGACCGCTGACCCCACTGACCGCTGACCCCACTGACCGCTGACCCCACGTCCGGAACACTTCATCACGACGGCGCGCTCTTCGTACACTCGAGGCGTGCGTATTGTTTCGTTCCTTCCTTCGGCGACCGAGATCGTGTACGAACTCGGTCTGGGCGATGAGCTCAAGGGAGTGACCATTGAGTGCAATTGGCCCAGGAATGTCCGTACGAACCGAGAGGTGGTGGTGGGGACGTTTGTCGATCCCTCGATGACGCCTGGCGAGATTGACGCGGCGGTGCGCGCGCGCGTGGCCGCCGGACTCGATCTCTATCAACTCGATGACGCGGCGCTACGTCGATGCGCCCCGGACTTAATACTCACGCAGGATCTCTGCCGGGTCTGTGCGGTCGCCAGCGGCGACGTGGACGCGGCGCTCGCGCGGATTAACTGTGACGCGCACGTGCTTCAACTCGAGCCGACGACCCTCGACGAGGTGCTGACCTCGATCACCACCATCGCCGAGGCCGCCGGCGTCAGCGAGCGTGGACGAAACTACGTGGCGTCACTGCGTGAACGCTTGGCGGTCGTGGAGCGACTGGTCGCGTCGCGCGAGCGGCGCAAGGTCTTCGTGCTCGAATGGATTGATCCACCCTTTGGCGCGGGCCACTGGGTGCCTGACGTCGTGAACCGAGCGGGCGGCGACGCCGTGCTGGCGCGCGCGGGTGAGCGCTCGACGACCGTCACCTTTGAAGAGATTGCGGCGGCGGCGCCAGAGGTGATCCTCGTCGCACCGTGTGGTTTTAACTTGGCTGAATGCGAACGCCAAGCGCACGAGGTGCTCGACGAGTTGCCCGTGCACGCTGAGGTGTGGGCCATTGACGCCGACGCCGTGATGGTGCGACCCGGACCTCGACTCGTCGAGGGAGTCGAGGTGGTGGCGGGTTTATTACACGGTGTAACCAAGCGTCGCGAGGATCTGGTGCGACGAGTGCGTTAGGTCGTCGGCGTCGACGCGACGGAGGTCTCGCTAACGTACGACGATGGAACTTCCCTCGTTCTCAGACTCCATTTTCATTCGTCAGTCACCCGAACTGCTCTACGACATGATTGCCGACGTGACGCGAATGGGTGACTGGAGTCCGGTGTGTAAGGCCTGTTGGTGGGACGAGGGCGACGCTCCTCGAGTCGGCGCGTGGTTCACGGGGCGAAACGAAACGCCCGAGCGAACGTGGGAGACACGCTCGCAAGTCGTCGCCGCCGAACGGGGGCGCGAGTTCGCCTTCGTGGTCGGGGGCACCTGGATTCGCTGGGGCTACTCGTTCGACGCGCGCGATGACGGGACGCTCGTGACCGAGTCCTGGGAGTTTTTGCCCGCGGGGGTCGCGAGATTCGAGGAGCGATTCGGCGGCGACGCGGCCAATCAGATTGCGGATCGTACGGCCGCGGCCCACGAGGGGATTCCCGCGACACTGGCCCGATTAAAACTCGTGGCCGAGGGCGACCAAGCTCGCTAATCAGTGTCCTTTAGCGTTGGGCTCGGGGGCGATCTCGTGAGCGCCGGGGCCGCGTCTCGGCGAGTGTCTCAATCTCTCGACGTCGAAAACAATCCCGCTCGTGATCGTTCACCATGCCAGTCGCTTGGCGCAGCGAGTGACAGATTGTGGCGCCTACGAACTTGAAGCCGTCTCGTTGGAGTTGTTTACTCATGGAACTCGAGGTCTCGTGCGGCGCGCCAGACCCGAGTGACCACAAGTACGCGTCAAACGTTCCGTGTGTTTCTTGCAACGCCACGATAACGCCGGCGTTGTTGAGCACCGATTCGATCTTTTGGCGATGTCGCACCACGCCTTCGTCGAGCATGATGCGCTCGACGTCCTTCGCGTCAAACCTGGCCACGACGCGGGGGTTGAACTTTTTAAAGGCGCGGCGGTAGCCTTCGCGACGTCGCAGCACGGTCAACCAACTGAGGCCGGCCTGGGCACCTTCGAGTGTCAGCATCTCGAACAAAGCGGCGTCGTCGTGGACGGGCACGCCCCACTCGTCGTCGTGGTAGCGAACGTAGAGCGGATCGTCGCTGACCCAACCACACCGCGGTCGACCGTCGTGAATCGTGTCAGTGGTCGAAGTCGTGTTGCTGGGTGTCACCAATGTGTTTAGCCCCAGACTTCTTCAGCAACTTCGACGACGAGGCGCAGCTTCGCCTTTTGCTCATCGAAGGTGAGGCTGTTGCCTTCCACGGTCGAGGAGAAGCCGCACTGGGGCGACAGGCAGAGTTGGTCCAGGGGGGCGAAGTGGCTGGCCTCGTCGATGCGGCGCTTGAGTTGATCCTTGGATTCGAGTGCACCTGTTTTGGTCGTGACGAGCCCGAGGACCACCATCTTGCCGGGGGGTAGAAAACGAAGTGGTTCGAAGCCACCCGAACGCGCGTCGTCGTATTCGAGGAAGAAGCCGTCGACGTCGAGTTCGTTAAAGAGTGCTTCGGCGACGAAGTCGTAACCACCTTCGGCCGCCCAGTAGCTCTGGAAGTTCCCGCGACAGGAGTGCGTCGTAATGAACATGCCTTCGGGGCGACCGGCGAGCGCGGCGTTGATCTGCTTGATGTAGCGCAGGTGCTGGTGGTCGGCGTCTTCGCCTCGCTCGGCGATCATCGCTCGCTGGGCGGGGTCGTTCAAGTAGGCGAGTGAGGTGTCGTCGAGTTGGAGGTACGTACAGCCCAGTTCACCCAGTCGGCGCACCTCTTCGGCGTAGGCCGCCGAGAGGTCGTGCCAGAAGCCTTCGACGTCGGGGTAGATCGCGGGGTCGATCGAAGCGGCTCCCCCGCGGTAGTGCACCATGCTCGGCGAGGGAATCGTCAGTTTCGGCGTGGCGGAAGTGACGTGACCTTTGAGAAACGTAAACGCGTCGGCGAAGATCGTGTTATCGAGCCTGACGTGGTCGCTCACTTTCAGTGCGGCCGAGGTAAAAGAGGTCGTGCCTTCGGCGTTCTTAAAGGCGACTTGGAGTTGCTCGTCGGTCTTGGAGATGCCGCCGAGTTGGTAGATGAAGTCCATGTGCCACGACGTACGGCGGAACTCGCCGTCGGTCGCGGATTTGAGACCAATCTCTTCTTGGAGCTTGATCGCGTCGACAATGGCGGCGTCCTCGACCGCGCGCAGACCTTCCGCGTCGAGGCGACCTTCACGAAAGTCCGCGCGGGCCGCTAAGAGGTTCGCGGGGCGGAGCAAACTGCCCACGTGGTCGGCACGAAAAGGGGGCGTAAAGCGCATAGTCATGGTGACGAGAGTACTCACCGCGCCGGCGAGTAGCGAAATGGCAGCGCTCGCACGGACTCGTGGGGGGCGCGAGTCCGTGGGAGCGCTGCCAAAGAGTGACGCGTTAGCGGTCTTCCAAGACGTCGAGCTCGCCGCTGGTCTCTTGGATCAGTCTCACGCTGACCTCGTTGGCGAGGGTCTCGCGATTCGCGGGCGATCGAAGGACGGTGACGATGAGCGCGAGCGCGGCCGCGGCGAGAACCGCGCCGACAAAGAAGGTCACGTGGTAGCCCGCGACCGAGGCGTCGGCCACGCTGCGGCCCTGGGCCAAGACTGACGTGGTCTTGCTCGCCGCGAGCGTGCCAAAGATTGCCAGGGCGGTTGAGGAGGCGAGCCACATCGAAACGTTCACAATCCCTGAAGCGAGTCCCGCATCTTCGCGCGGTACGTCGGCCATCGCGATCGTCAGCAGCGGTACCGCCGAGACGCTCATGCCAAAGCCGAGCAACAAGAACGCGGGAAACACGGCCGTGGCGTAATTCGAGTGCACGCCGGTCTTCGTGAGGAGTAGGAGCCCCATGATGACCGCGGTCATACCCGGTACCAAGAGCTTCATCGCGCCAAAGCGCATCAGCAATTTACTCGTCGCGCCCAGTGACATCGCCGCCATGGCGAGAGTCATCGGTAAAAAGGCCAGTCCGGTCTTTAAGGGACCAAAGCCTAGGACGCGCTCCATGTAGAGCGCACCGAAGAAGAAGACGGCGTACATCGCCGAGAACGAGAGACCGCGCACGACGCTCGACGCGGTCAGGCTCTTCAACTTAAAGATCCGTAGTGGCACGATGGGTCGCGCGACGCGACCCTCGACGACGAAGAATGCGCTGAGCAGTGCCGCCGCAATCGCGAGGACCCCTATCGTGTGCAGCGAGATCCAGCCATACGACGAGGCCTTCACGATGGCGAAGATGCCAATGACGAGTGAAAGGGTCAACAGCGCCGATCCCGTGACGTCGAGCCCGTGGCGTACGCCGAGCCCCTCATTTTCACGAATTAAGAACCAACCGAGCACCAAGGTCGCGAGACCAATGGGGACGTTGATCATGAAGATCCAGTGCCAGCTCACCGATTGGGTCAAGATGCCGCCCACCAGCAGTCCGAGTGACCCACCACCGACGGCAACGAACATGTAGGCGCTCATGGCCTTCGCGCGTTCGGCGGCACCGGAGAACTCCGTGACGATGATCGCGACAATGACCGAGGTGGACACCGCGCCACCAATACCTTGGACGAAGCGCGCAGTGATGAGCCAGCCTTGACTCGGCGCCAGCGCGCAGGCGAGCGACGACAGGGTAAAGAGTGCGACGCCGCTGAGGAAGACCTTCTTACGTCCGAGTAGGTCACCGAGACGTCCGGCCAGTAACAAGAAACTGCCAAAGGCAATCAGGTACGCGTCGACGACCCAGGTCAGGCTCGCCTGGCTGAAGTGCAGATCGTGCTGAATTGAGGGCAGCGCGACGTTCACGATCGATCCGTCGAGGGCGTTCATGAGCATCGCGAGGCAGACCACCACGAGGGCGACCCACTTGCGACGATCCGTAATTCCTGATTGAGCGGTAGAAATAGCTGGCATACGCCCGTTCCTTTCGGTAAAAAGATTCGATAGTCACTCAACCCTGAAGCGTTATCATCGGGAATGACGTATAATCATGATAGCATGAATATCGATACCTCGCTACCATTAACTTCGATGGATGAAAATTCGTCCACTGGACCGATCCTGCTCTTGACCCAGCTGTCGAGGCTGGTGAGTCGCCGTTCCACCCCGGAACTCCTGGGCCAGACGCTCAAAGAACTCGCGGCCCTGTCGTTCCTGCGCGACTACGAAGAGACGACCCAGCAGGCCCTCACCGACGGACTGTGCATTGACGCGAACTACTGCGTCTTGTTGCTCAATGATCTCGAGTCGAGTGATTTGGTGGAACGCCGTCGCGACCCGTCTGACCGTCGGCGCCACCTCGTCTCCATGACCGACAAGGGTCGTCAAGCGCTGCACCAGGCAGAATCGGCCCAGCAGAGTCTCGAAGACGAGATACTCGTCGCGCTCGACGAGTCAGAGCGCGACGAACTCGCGCACTTACTTCGTAAGGCCATCGACGGCGTCAACGCCCAAAGTGCGCAGCTAAAGCCAGCCCACCACTGAGTTCGTCAGTCGTGCAGCGGCGCGACGAGGAGATCGACCAGACTCGCGGGGCGCGACAAGAAGGGCGAATGCCCACTCGAAAGGGTGACGACGTCTCCGCAGCGACTCGCCATGAGCGTCTGGGTGGAGGGATCGATGGCGCGGTCTTGGTCACAGCGCACGTATCGACGAGGTGCGTCGACGTCGCCCGAAGCCCGGGGGCTACGAAAACTAGCGAGGGTTTGACTCGAGAGCCGCGCGAGCGCCCAATTGGCCACTTCCTCCTCGCAGTCTTGATAGAGCGCACCGCGCGCGAGATCCTCGCGGAGGTACAACATGTCGCCCTCGAGGTAGATGGCGTCGTCGAGGGCCGTGCGCACGCGCACCGCGCGCGAGGCGTCCGTGGAGCTTTCGCCGGCGTTGGGCAACAGCGCCGCGACGTAGATCAGTCCGTGGAGCTTGTCGACCAGGGGAGCGGCCTCGGTGATTACGCTGCCGCCGTAGCTGTGGCCGACCAAGACGACCGGTCCGCAACGATTCGCCACCTCGGCGACGTCGCGCGCGTCGTCGATGAGGTAGGTCTCGGGGTGCGCGTTGGGCGTCGAACTCGGTAGGTCCACCGTGGCGTAGGTCACGTCGCGGGCGTTGAACTCGTGGGTGACAAACTCCCAGCACCACGAACCACTCCACGCGCCGTGCACCAGTAGGAAGGTGGGATGGCTCATAATTCGCACTCTAGGTGAAACGAACCTGAGCGAATCTCTAGAATGCAGTAATGGCACGCCCTTTTGACGTGAACGCGGTGGAAACGAAGTGGCAGCAGTATTGGATGGACCACGGCACCTACGAGGTGGATAACGACGATCCGCGCGAGCGCTACTACGCGCTGTGCATGTACCCCTATCCCTCCGGCGCCGCGCACCAGGGCCACGTGCGCAACTACACCTTTGGTGACCTCATCGTGCGCTACCAAACGATGCGCGGTAAGGCCGTCCTGTCACCCTTTGGTTTTGACTCCTTTGGGCTGCCGGCCGAGAACGCGGCGATAAAGGCCGGTTCGCACCCGCGCGTTTTCACGGAAGCGCGCATGGCGGAGTTAAAGGCCTCGCTCGTTCGCTTGGGAGCGGTCTACGACTGGCGACGCACCTTTAATAGTCACGACCCCGAGTACATGAGGTGGTCCCAGAGCATCTTCCTCGCCTTTTTGAAAAATGGTCTGGCCTACCGCGCCGAAGCGCCGGTGAACTGGTGCCCGGGGTGCATGACGGTCCTCGCGAACGAACAGGTCAACGCCGACGGCACCTGTGATCGATCCGGCGACCTCGTCGTGCGACGAAACCTCGAGCAGTGGTTCTTTCGCATCACCGACTACGCCGACGAGCTTTTAGCTGACGTCGACGAACTCGCCTGGCCCGAGCGCGTCAAATCCATGCAGCGAAACTGGATTGGCCGCTCCGAAGGGGTGGAGTTCGCGTTGACGTTCGCCCACGACGCCTCCAAGTCGCTGCGCGTCTTTACGACGCGGCCCGACACCGGCTTTGGCGTGACCTACGCCGTCGTGGCGCCCGAGCACCCGTTGCTCGATGAGCTGACGACCCCCGAACACCGTGACGCCGTGGATGATCTCGTCGCGCGCGCGAACGCCGCGACCGAAATGGAGCGCACCACTTCTTCGAGTGAGGGCGTCGGCCTCGACAAGCGTGGCGCCTTTACGGGCAGTTACGTCATCAACCCCTTTAACGCCGAGCGGGTTCCGGTCTACGTGGCGGATTACGTGCTCGGCACCTACGGTACGGGCGCGATCATGGCCGTGCCGGGCGAGGACGAGCGCGACTTCGATTTCGCCCTCGCTTACGGACTGCCCGTTATTCACACGGTCCAACCTCCGGGCGACTTCGAAGGCGGTTCGTATCACGGCGACGGCGTCCACATCAATTCGGGCTTTTTAGACGGCCTCGACGTCGCCGCCGCCAAAGAACGCGCGACGGAGTTCTTGGTCGATCACGCCGGCGGACTTCGTAAGGTCAACTTTCGACTTCGCGACTGGCTCGTTTCGCGTCAACGTTTCTGGGGCTGTCCGATTCCCGTCGTCTACTGCGACGCGCACGGCATCGTGCCCGTGCCCGAGGAACAGCTGCCCGTGCTCGCCCCCGACGACGTCGTGATGGATAAGACCGGTCAGTCGCCACTGGCCACTCACGAAGGCTTCTTGCACACGACCTGTCCGATCTGTGGTGGTCCCGCACGGCGCGAAACCGACACGATGGATACCTTTACCGACTCGTCGTGGTACTTCTTGCGCTTCGCCGACCCCTTCAGCACCGACCGGGCCTTTGACCCGGCGGAAGTGGCGAAGTGGATGCCGGTGAGTCAGTACATCGGTGGCGTCGAGCACGCGATTTTGCACCTGCTCTACGCGCGCTTTTACACCAAAGCCCTCATCGACATCGGCCTCGCCACGGGCGTCGAGCGCGAGCCCTTCGCGCGACTCTTCACTCAGGGCATGATTCGCTACGAAGGCACCAAGATGAGCAAGTCCAAGGGCAACCTCGTCACGCCCGAGCCGTACTTTACGACCGTCGGAGCCGACGGGCTTCGTCTCTTTCACCTCTTCGTGGGTCCTCCCGCCGACAACGTTGACTGGACCGACCAGACCGAAGACATGATCGAGGGTTGCGCACGCTTTATCGATCGGGTCTATCGACTCTGCCAGTACGACGACGTCTTCTTTCACGAGGAGCGCAGCGAGCTCGACCTCGCCGTCGAGCGTGCCGTGCACCGCACCATCGCCAGAGTCACGAACGATCTCGAGCGCTGGAGCTACAACACTGCCGTCGCGGCGCTCATGGAGTTGCTCAACGTCATCTCCAAGACCGCGCGCGCGAGCACGGGCATTGACCGCGCCACGCTCGACGAGGCCCTCGACGCGATGCTCTTGATGCTCGCACCCATGACGCCTCACGTCAGCGCCGAACTCTGGGAGCAACGCCACCCTGACGCGCCCAGCGTGCACGGCCAAGCTTGGCCCGAGGCGGACCCACGACTGGTCGTCCACGAGTTCGTGACGATGGTCGTCCAGATCAATGGCAAAGTGCGCGCGCGACTCGAGGTCGCTCCTGAGCTCAGTGACGAGGAGGCGAGCGCGCTCGCACTAGCGAACGAGGACGTGGTGAGCGCGCTCAACGGAGCGAAGATTCAACGCGTCGTCGCGCGCGCGCCGCGACTGGTGAACGTCATCGTCTGATGACACCGTCGTCCAGTGCCGTCAATCCGCACGTCACCATCGTGCCGCCACGCTTTGACCGACCCGAAGTTGAGATACGCGCCTCCACGAGGCGAAAAAAGACCGGGGCGGCGCACTGGTCGGGGAGTCGCATCGTCGTCCAGATTCCTGCGCGCGTGCGCGGACGCGAACGAGTCGCCTTCGTCGACGAGCTCGTCGAGCGCCTCCTCAGTCAGCGCCCCCAACTTTCGGCGGGCGACGCCGCCCTCGAAGAACGAGCGCACGTCCTTGCCGAGCTCTACCTCGAGGGCGTCAGGGCCGCGTCGGTGCGCTGGGTGAGCAATCAGCAGTCGCGCTGGGCCTCGTGCTCGCCCTCGACGCGAGAGATACGCGTTTCGAGTCGACTGCGCCAGTGTCCCGAATGGGTGATCGACGCCGTGCTCGTGCACGAATTGGCTCACCTCATTGAGGCCGATCACTCGAGCGCGTTTTACCTACTCGCCGATCGGCACCCGCGCCAAGGCGACAGCGCGCTGTTCTTGGAGGGCTACGCCTTAGGACTGGGGCTGCGAATCGAAACGGGCGACGTCGACGCCGCTGGCTAACTCTGCTCGCCGCGCAGAAACTTTTCGAGTTCGGCGGCGAGTTCGTCGCCACTGGGTAGTTCGTCACCCAGTGAGGTTCCCTCGGTCTCGTCCGCTGCCGCTTCGAGGCGCTGGACCATCGTTGAATGCTCGGGGTTGTTCGTTACGAGATCGTCGACGCGCTGGCGCGCTTCTTCGGCCGAGGCGCGAAGGTGGCTCGCGTCGAGGGTGAGTCCCGTCACGCGGGCGAGTCCGTCAATGAGTGCGGCGGAAGCTTGGGGGTAAGGCATCGAAGCCACGTAGTGAGGCACGCGCGCCCACAGGGTCACCACGTCCACGTCCACTTCGCTAAAACCCAGTTCGAGGGCGCTCGAGATGCCCGCGGGCACTTCGAGCTCTCCCGTCACGCTGCCCACGGCCGCGAGCAGCGACATGCTGGTCGCCGGTGCGGTGCCGATCACGCGCACCGGACGCGTGTGGGGCGTCGGGGCGGGAAAGGCGCCCAGACCCACGACCATACGCACGTCGAAGCGACCCGCGGCGTCGGTGACGACGTCAACGAAGTCGCTCCAGTGAAAATCCGGTTCGGGGCCGACGAGGAAGATAATGTCCGCGCCGTCACCGTCGCGCCCGTAGCGCAGTTGAATCTCGGGCCAGGTCAGTTCGGTGGTGACGCCGTCGACAATCCTCGCCAGCGGCCGCCGCGCGCGCTGGTCAATGAAGTACTCGGTGTCAAAGGTCGCGAGCACTTCGGTCGAGATCGTTTCGAGCAGGTTGCTCATGGCTGAACTCGCGCCCAGTCCCGCGTCGATCCACCCGTCGAGGCTAAAGACGAGGACCGGTTCGTTGAGTTCGGGGTCGGCGAGGAAGATCACGCGGTCGTAGATTTCATCGTCCATTAGCCCTCCAGTGTCTCTCTCGCGGTCTGTGCGAGCATCGCGATATGCGCCGGAAACTCATCGACGCTGCCCTGATCGCCGGCGGTCGCGCCGGCGCGGTAGCGCGCGTAAACACCCTGCAAAATGCACGCGAGTTTCCAATACCCGAATGCTTGATAGTAATTGACTTCACTCACGTCTAAATCGCTGTGCGCGGCGTAACTGGAAAGTACCTGTTGGCGAGTGGCGAAACCGTCGGCCGTGGTGGGCGCCGCGCCCAAGAGCGCGGCGGTGGCGTCACTGCGCTCACTCCAGTAACAGAGCAAAACCCCCAAGTCGGCCATCGGGTCACCCAGCGTGCAAATCTCCCAATCGAGAATGGCCCGTACGGCGCCGCGCTCGTCGAGCACGACGTTGTCGAGTCGATAGTCGCCGTGCACGACCGAGACTCGTTGCTGGGTGGGCACGCGCGCCATGAGTTGGTCGCCGACTGCTTCGACGATGCCGTGGTGGTTAACGCCTTCGACGCTCATCTGTTCGTACTGCGTGCGCCAGCGCTTGAGCTGGCGTTCGATGTAGCCCTCGTGTCGTCCGAGCTCGCCGAGCCCGGCTTTTACGACGTCGACGTCGTGCAGGCCGGCGAGGGTGGTGGCGAGTTCCTCGCCGATGGTGGCGCGCGTCGCAAGGTCAAAGGTCGCCTCCGCCTGAGCGCGGTCGCGCAGAATGGCGCCCTCGACGAACTCCATGACGTAAAAAGGTCGTTCGTTTACCTCGACGTCGACGCAGAGCCCCAGTGGGCGAGCGACCGGCACGCCTTGGGGGAAGAGCGCCGAAATGATGGTGTGTTCGCGCACCATGTCGTGCGCGGTGGGCAGGACGTGGCTCGTGGGAGGACGGCGCAAGGCAAAGCGCGCCCCCGAGGCATCTTCGACGAGGAACGTGAGGTTCGAGCGCCCGCCCGCGACCAGTGTGAACTGCAGCGGGGCTCGTGCGCCCACGTGCTCAACCATCCACGCGGAAACGGCGCTCTCATTTATTCCCGTGACGTGCCCCATGGTCGCTGAGACTAACAGCGCCCTTGACCATCAACGTTTCATCCAGACCCCATTAGTCTGGGGGGCGTGCTTGACGTCACGGACGCCACTTTCAAAGACGCGGTGATTGACCGCTCCCATCAAGTCCCGGTCGTGGTTGACCTGTGGGCCGCCTGGTGCGGGCCGTGCAAGACGCTCGGGCCCATCATCGAAAAGGTGGTCGGGGAAACGAACGGCGCGGTCGAGCTCGCCAAGGTTGACGTCGACGCCAATCCCGAGATCGCCCAGGCCTTTCGCGTCCAGTCAATTCCGGCCGTCTTCGCTATTCACGAAGGCAAAGTCGTCGACACCTTCGTCGGCGCCCTCCCCGAAGCGGCCGTGCGCGCGTTCGTCGAGAAACTCGCGCCTGGTGCCTCCGTGGTCGATCAGTTAATCGAGCTGGGCGACGAAGCGAGTCTGCGTGACGCGCTCGCGACCGACGCAACCAATCTCGCCGCCGCACTCGCGCTCGCTGAACTCCTGCGCCAGAGTGATCGACTCGACGAAGCCGAGGCGACACTCGCTCCGTTCTCGACCCAGGTCGAGGCGAAGACCATCCTCGCGCGAATCAAACTCCAACGTGAGGGCGTGCGCCTCGACGGTGATCTCACGCTGACTCTGGAGCACCTCCTAGAGCAGGCGAGCGACGAATCGGCGAAGGCGTCATTGCTCACGATGCTCGACGCGCTGGGGCCTGAAGATCCTCGCTACGTCACCTTTCGACGCCGCTTAGCCAACCGTCTTTACTAGTGCGCCTCGTCGCCCTCGAGCGGCCGCTGCCCGTCGCACTCGGATCGCGCACCTACGACGTTTCCTCGCGCGCTCTGGTCATGGGTATCTTGAATCGAACGAAGGACTCCTTTTTCGCCCCCGCCGCGACCTACGATCTCGACGCCTTCTTTCGTCGCGCCGAGCAACTCGTGCGTGAGGGGGCTGACCTGCTCGACGTCGGCGGCGTGAAGGCCGGCCCGGGCGATGAGGTGAGTGAGTCCGAAGAGCTCGAACGCGTCGTGCCCGTGATTGGCGCCTTGCGTGAACGTTTTGACGTGCCCCTCAGTGTCGACACCTGGCGCGCGAGCGTGGCGCGCGAGAGTTTTCGCGCCGGTGCCTCCTTGGGCAACGACATCAGCGGCTTCGCCGACCCCGACTATCTCCCCGCCGCCGCCGCCGCGGGGGCGAGCGTCGTAGCCACCCATATTCGACTTCGCCCGCGAGTCGCCGATCCCGAACCGGTGTACGAGAACGTTACGACGAGCGTGCGTGAGTTTCTCCTCGAGCGTCGCGCCTGGGCCCACGACGCCGGTCTCAGCGCGGCGCAAGTTATTCTCGACGCCGGACTCGATCTGGGAAAGACGGCGCGTCACTCGTTGCAGCTCTTGCGCGAGTCGGATCAGTTGGCCACCCTCGGCTCACCACTCTTGTTATCGGCGTCCAACAAGACCTTTCTCGGGGTGCTCTTGGACCAAAGCGTGAGCGAACGACGAGAGTCCTCGCTCGCGGCGAGCGCACTGGGCATCGCCAGTGGATGTCGTATCGTTCGGGTTCATGACGTGGCGGGAACGGTGCGCGTGCGCAATACGCTAAGTGCGCTGCTCGAGCGAGACCGCCGGTGACCAGTTCTAGTATCTGTGTCGTCGGTAGCGATCCCACGATGGTCGCCGACACGCTGCACAACGTCATCGCGACGGCGCTTGGCGACGTTGATCCCTCCTTCGCCCTCGAAGACTTTTCACTCACCGACGGCGACGACGTCGTGGCGCGCGTGGTCGCCGCGCTGAACACGCCGCCCTTTTTGGTCGAGCGTCGCGTCATCGTCGTACGCGACGCGCAACAACTCAGCGTCGAAGACGCGGCACCGCTGCTCGCGTGGATGAGCGCACCGACGTCATCGATTGTCTTGGTGCTCGGCGTCGTCGGCGCGAAGAGCCATCGCCTCGTCAAGGCCGCCCACGACGTCGTCGAGGTGAACGTCGGCTCGCGCGCGAGCGATCGGGTGGCCTTCGTGCGCGACAAGTTGGCCGAGTATCGCGTGACGATGGATGCGGCAACGTCCCAAAAGGTTGCCGATCAAGTCGGTGACGACGTGTCGCGCGTGGATGCGCTCGCGCGCACGCTGGCGTCGATTTTTGGTTCGGCGCCGCTCAGTTTCAAACACCTCGAGCCCTACCTCGGCGACGCGGGTGACGTGCCGGTGTGGGATTTAACCGACGCCATCGACGCGGGCGACGTCACCAAAGCAATCACGGTCGCGCGGCGCATGCTCGATTCGCGTGCGCGCGCGGGACTGCAGATCATCGCCATGCTCCAGCGCCACTTTCTCAACATCGCACGTCTCGAGGGCAGTGGCGCAAATTCGAAAGAAGAGGCGGCGACACTGCTGGGAATCAACGCCTTTCCCGCCGGCAAGGCGTTGGCGACGGCGCGGCGTCTGGGCGCCGCGCGCGTGGCGACCGCGGTGCACTGGTTGAGCGAAGCGGACCTCGCCCTCAAGGGCGGGGTGAGCTACGGCGGGCGCGACCTCGTGAACGATCAAGACGTGACCGAGTTGACGGTGCTCGAGGTGCTGGTCGCACGCCTGGCCCGATTGAACTACGCCGCACGACGCTCGTAAGAGCGCTTCGATACAGTCAAGTAATGCGCGACTCCTTTGAACCCTTTGGGGCCCTCAGCGACGGCGTCGTGACGCTGCGTCGTCTCGCGCTTGGTGACGCCGCCGCCGTCACCGAGGCGTGCCAGGACCCCGAGATGGTGCGCTGGACGGCGTCAATCGTGCACCCCTACCGCGAAGAGAACGCCATCAAGTGGCTCGAGGGCCAACCCGCGAAGTGGAACGACGCGTACATCGCAGGCTTGGCGATCACTGACGCACCGAGTGGCGAGTTCTGGGGCAACATCTCGCTGGTCGGCGTCAACTGGCGCACTCGACACGCCGACGTGGGCTACTGGATGGGCGCACCCTGGCGCGGTCAAGGCGCGACGACGCGCGCGCTCGTGCTCCTCGTGCAGTGGGCCTTTGAGGTGCTCGATCTGCACGAACTCTCCCTCGAGACCGTCATTGGCAACGTCGCCTCCGAGCGCGTGGCGACCAAGGCCGGTTTCGAGTTCGTGGGCGAGGCGTACGACGTGCACGTACCCATTCGCCCCGATCGAACCTTTGACGTTCGAAAGTGGCGTCGCGCCCGTTCGAACGAGGGCGTCGAGTAGCGCCCTTTAGCGCGCGGAGTCCAACGCCGCTCGCCACGTGGCGTCGTGGGCAGACTGCGACCAATTGGTGGAACAGACCTACGACACGTTCGGGCACTGCGACATCCTGGTGAACAACGCCGGGATCCTTCGACGAGCGCACGCAGTCGTCGGGCCGCCTCGTCGAGGGTGAGCTCGGCGCGCGGCGACAAAGGCACGAAGCCGTGCGCGGCGTAAGCGAGGTCCCAGAGTCTGCTCCCGGGTCCGGCGCCGTCCCAGTCGATGAAGGTCATTGTCCCCGCCCCTCGCACCAGGTTCCACGGTGCGAGGTCGTGGTGACAGATGAGCGTCGACTCGTCGGGAGTAATCAGAACGTTCCATCTGGCGCCCTCGGGTTCGACGAAGGAGTCGGCGGCGTCGTGTAGTGAACGAATGAGCTGGCCCACGCGCGCGAGGTCCTCGGGGCCCAAGTCAGAAGGGTCGGGGTTGGCACTGCCCGCCACGTAGGTGAGTATCTGGCGACCACGCTCGTCGTAACCGAGGAATCGTGGCACGCCCGGAACTCCGACGCGTGCGAAGTGCGTCAAAAGGGCGTTGACACTCTCGGTCGATGGTTGAGCCAC
>NCBD01000092.1 GCA_002255315.1 Actinobacteria bacterium 21-64-8
ACCGAACTCGGTGTTCGTGCCGTAGGTCACGTCACAGGCGTAGGCCGCGCGCTTGTCTTCGAAGTCTTCAAGGTCGGGTCCGACGCGACCGACCGAAATGCCGAGAAATTCGTGCAGCCGGCCCATCCACGTGGCGTCGCGCGTGGCGAGGTAGTCGTTCACCGTCACCACGTGCACGCCTTGACCGGCCAGGGCATTGAGGTACACCGGCAGGGTCGACACGAGGGTCTTACCTTCACCGGTCTTCATTTCCGCGATCCACCCAAAGTGCAACGCCATGCCACCCATGAGCTGGACGTCGTAGTGGCGCTGACCGAGCACGCGCGTCGCGCCCTCACGCACGACGGCGAAGGCTTCAATGAGCAGATCGTCGAGTGTCTCGCCGTTGGCGATGCGTTCCTTGAACTCGTCGGTCTTCGCGCGCAGTTGGGCGTCACTTAAGGCGGCCATCTCGTCGGCGAGCTCGTTGATGGGCCCGACGAGTTCGGCCAGTTGGCGAACCCGTTTGCCCTCACCCGCCCGGAGAATTTTGCTAAATACACTCATGTCGAGATGAACCTTACCGGTCAAAACTGCGTTTCTAGTGGGCTGCGGGTGCTGACCTGGTCTTTGACCCCACACCTGCCTGCCGCAGCTTCGTCGTGCCCCCCAAGCAGCCCAAGGCTCTCTCGGGGTACGCGCACGCACTCCACCGGCTCCGCTGGGTGCCCCGGTGGCACGTCAACGGGCAGGACTTACTTCTAAACCGCGCCATGCTCAGCCCCCAAAAGGCGCCTTACGTGGGTCGTTTCGCCCGCGACTGGCCTCGACTTACAACCACAGACCACCCGCAGCCCAGGGACCAGTCTACGAGGCGCGCGAGGAAAGCTTCAGGGTCGCGAGCGAGACGACCAGGCGAAGGCCCAAAACCAGGCTGGCCAGGGGCGCGAGCAGTCGACGGGGACCCGAGGCGCTCTGCCACTCAAAGCGCACGGCACTGCGATGGTGCGCGATCAGCATCGCGCGCGTGGCGCGCGCTCGCGAGACACCCTCGACGTGGGTGACGACGGCCTCGTCGCTCGCCCCCACGCGCCAGCCGCGCTGCGCGAGGTTCCAGCAGAGGGCCATGTCCTCGGCGAACATGAAGTAGCGCTCGTCGAAACCCCCGATCGCTTCAAAGGCGCTGCGCCGCACGAGAAAACACGCTCCCGATACCCAGTCCACCGATCCGTCGGCGTGGGGGGCGCGGTAGCGCCGCGTCGCGGGATTATTCGCCCACCACGGTGCGAGCAGCGCGTGAGCGCCCGCGAGCCAGACGTTTGGAAACACCCGATGTGAGGGATAGACGCTGGCGTCGGGGCGCACGATGCGCGGACCCACGAGGGCGTAGTCCTCGTGAGACGACAGAAAGTCGACCAGATTCGCGAGCGCTCCTTCGTGAACAACCACGTCGGGATTGGAGACCAACAGGTAGGTTCGTTCACTGGCGAACGCCGCGCCGCGGTTAACGCCAGCGCCATAACCGAGGTTGAGACCCGGACGCACAAGCGTGACGTTGCCGAGGGCCGCTTCGGGCGTGGAGCCGAGGTCCCCATTCTCGACGACGACGATTTCCTCGACGCCGTTCGCGCGCAGTGACGCCACGCAGCCCACCAACGCTTCGTCGGCGTAGTAGTCGACGACCACCGCCACCACCTCGCGCGCAACGTCGCTCATGAACGCACTCCTCTAGGCGCGTCGCGCACCACGCGCTCGAGCGACTCGCGCCAGGGGGGCAGCGACGAAAAGTCGCGAGCGAACTTGGTCGTGTTGAGATCACTCGCGGCGGGACGCCGTGCGAGCGGAGCGGGCGACAGTTCACTCGTGGCGATGGGAGTGGCGAAATCGTCGCCGCGCCCGAGGGTGCGCCCGACGAAGGCCGCGAGGTCGAACCACGTCGTCGCCCCCTCGTTGGCGACGTGCCAGCAGCCCCCCGGGCGGGCGCGTACGAGGGCAACGAGCGCTCGTGCGAGGTCGGCCGCCACGGTCACGGTTCCTCGTTGGTCATTCACGAAGCGCACGGCTTGGCCTCGTCGCGCCCGATCGGCGATGACGTGTACGACGCTGGTGCCGCGCACGCCCACCACCCACGAAGTGCGCACGACGGTGTCCTCGGCGCGACAAAGTAACTCGCCGGCGCGCTTTGAGTCACCGTAGACGTTCAGCGGGTTCGTGATATCGCCTTCAACGTAATCACCCTTCGTGCCGTCAAAGACGTAGTCCGTCGAGATCGTGATGAGGTGCGCGCCGACGTCGTGCGCGTTGGTCGACAGTGTGCCCGTCGCCGCGGCGTTCACCGCATAACAGGCCTCGCGGTCTCTTTCGGCCCGGTCGACCGCGGTGTAGGCCGCGAGGTGCACGACCACGTCGGGCCGCGTCGCGGCGAGCGCACTTCGCACTTGGTCCTCGTTCGTCACGTCAAGGTCTCCGCGCGTGACGCCCAGGACTTCGAACTCGTCGGCATCGATGACTTGCCCGTCGGGTTGAAAATGGGAATTGCCCCCCGGCGGCACGGCGCCCGCTAACACGTCCACGAGGTCAACGCCGACTTGGCCACCCGCCCCCGTCACGAGCACGCGCGTCGGGCGCGTCACGAACCCTCCGCCACGCGAAGGTGCACTACGTCACCGACGGTGAAGACGCGCCGTTCGCCGGCCACGTCCACGACGAGTCCCCCGTGCAGGTCGAGGTCGAGGGCGACGCCTTCGAGTTCTGCGTCGTGTTGAATGACACGAACGCGTCGACCGAGAGTGGAGAGCGCGGCACGCCACTCGGCGAGCACCGCAGTGCGGCCCTCGGAGCTGGCGAGCAGGTCTCGACGCGTGTCGAGTTCGATGAGCACCGCGTCAAGCACCGCGCGTGCGCCGAAGGACTGAGCGCTCTCACGCCAAAGATTGGTCGCGTGCGGATTGGCCGAAGCGTGGTCCGTCAGATTGATTCCCAGTCCCACGACCACCGCGAGTTCGTCCCCGACGGCGACGACTTCGGCCAAGAGGCCACCGAGTTTTTGATCGTGCACGACGAGATCGTTGGGCCACTTAAGCGACGGCACCAGACCGCTCAACGTGGCGAGGGCGCCGCGCGCGCTGAGCGCGACCGCCGCGACGGCGTAGGCCAAGTCTTCACTCGCCAAACCAGGTCGCAGTAACAACGAACAGAGCAACGCCGAACCCGCCGCCGACTCCCACGTTCGCTCCAAACGACCGCGACCCGCGCTTTGATAGTCGGCGCGCGCGACTAAGCCTTCGCGCGCACCGCGGCGCGCCTGCTCGGCGAGCCAAGTGTTCGTCGAGTCGATTTCGTCGAACTCTTCGACCCGCCAGAAGTGGTCCTGCACGTTCAAAAGACTAGGGTTTTTGGGCCGAGTGGTAGAAATTAGGAGTTTCCTGACGGAGGTTCGCGTGTTAAAGAAAGTCCTCATCGCCAACCGCGGCGAGATTGCCGTGCGCGTGATGCGTACCTGTCGTGAGATGGGTATCGCGACCGTAGCGGTCTACTCGGACCTGGATCGCAACGCCCTTCACGTACGCCTCGCCGACGAGGCGTACTCGCTCGGGGGTCAAACGGCCGCCGAGAGCTACCTCAACACCGAAGCCATTCTCGCCGTCGTTGAGCGCAGCGGCGCCGACGCCGTACACCCGGGCTACGGCTTCTTTTCAGAAAATACGGACTTTGCGCGCGCCATTACCTCTCGTGGCGTGACTTTTGTCGGCCCTCCTCCCGAAGCCATTGAGGTGATGGGCGACAAGATCTCCTCGCGCCTGGCCGCCGAGGCCGCGGGCGTCGAAGGCGTGCCCGGACGATCCCAGACCTTGGTCGACGCCCAAGAGGTCATCGACTTTGGTAATGAGTTCGGCTGGCCGGTCGCGATTAAGGCCGCCTTCGGTGGTGGCGGACGCGGCATGAAGGTCGTCAACGCACCCGCCGACGCCGCACCCGCGCTCGAGAGCGCTCAGCGCGAATCCCAAAGCTACTTTGGCCGCCCGGAATGTTACGTGGAACGCTACCTCACGTGGCCGCGCCACATCGAAATGCAGGTGCTCGCCGATAGCCACGGCAACACCCTCTGGCTCGGGGAGCGCGACTGCTCGGCCCAGCGCCGTCACCAAAAACTCGTCGAAGAGTCCCCCGCGCCAAACTTTCCCGACGACGTGCGCCGCGCCATGGGTGAGGCGGCGGTGAAGGTCTCGAAAGCCTGCGGCTACGTCAACGCCGGCACCGTCGAGTTTCTGTACCAGGACGGCTCGTTTTACTTTCTCGAAATGAATACTCGCCTCCAAGTCGAACACCCCGTGACGGAACTCGTCACGGGCCTTGACCTCGTTGAGTGGCAGTTAAGCCCTCGGGGCCCGGCGTTCGACTCGACGCCGGCTACGCGAGCGGCGACAACGTGTCCCAGTACTACGACAACTTGATCGCGAAACTTGTCGTGTGGGGCCCGACCCGAGAGCGCGCCCGTCGACGCCTACTTCGAGCCATTGAAGAGACCGTGATTGAGGGCGTCTCCACCACGCTGGGCGCCGATCAAATCATCCTCGCCGACGAGGCCTTCGTGAACGGCACGCACTCGACGAAATGGGTGGAGACCAATCTCGACTTCTCCGAACTCCCGAGCCCCTCGCGCGCCACCGTAACGGTGGGCGAAGGACGAGTGCGAAAGGACGTCACCGCCGAAGTCAATGGTCGGCGCGTGACGGTGGCGCTATGGGTTCCCGAGTCCAGTGACGACGGTCCTCCACGCGCTCAGTCCACCGCCGCCAAACCGCGCCGCCAACACCACACGGGCGTCGTGGGCACCGGCTCGGGCACCGTGAGTGTTCCCATGCAGGGCACCATCGTGAAGGTCGCGGTCGAAGTCGGCCAGGCCGTCGAAGTAGGCGACGTGATCGTCATCCTCGAGGCGATGAAGATGGAAAATAACGTGAACGCCGAGAAGGCGGGGGTCGTCAAAAGTCTCAAGGTCGTCCCAGGCGATTCGGTCGGCGCCGGCGACGTCGTCGCCGTGATTGAATGAACCCCCTCGACACCGCCCGCGGGGCCATTGAAGCTCAACGCGACGAACTCGTCACGCTGAGCCACTTCGTCCACGCACATCCCGAACTCGGTTACGTCGAATTCGAAAGTGCCGAAGCCGTCGCGAGCGCGGCCGAAGCAGTGGGCTTTCGCGTCGAGCGTCACGTCGCGGGCCTGGCGACCGCCTTTCGCGCGATCGCCGGTTCGGGCAGTTTGCACGTCGCGTTCTGCGCGGAGTACGACGCGCTCCCCGACGTCGGCCACGCCTGTGGGCACAACATCATCGCCGCGTCGTCACTGGGCGCAGCCCTCGGGCTCGCCGCCGTCGCCGACGAACTCGACCTCACGGTGACGCTGCTTGGCACGCCCTCAGAAGAAGGCGGCGGGGGCAAAATCGACCTGTTACACGCCGGCGTCTTCGACGACGTACACGCCGCCATGATGATTCACCCCTGGCCCGAGGACCGCCTGGAGGCGACCTGCTTGGCCGTCGATCACTTTGACGTGACCTACGAAGGCAAAGAGGCCCACGCGTCGGCCGCGCCGTGGGAGGGCGTCAACGCGCTCGACGCGCTCACCGTCGCCCAAGTCGCGCTCGCCCTGTTGCGCCAGCAACTTCGCCCCGGCGATCAAGTCCACGGCATGGTCGCCGACGGAGGGTCGGCCGCCAACATCATTCCGAGCCACACCGTCGGGCGATTCATGACGCCTGTTTCGAAGCGGGCGCCGTCGCCACGGGTGCGACCATGCGTATCGAGGAGTTGGGCAGCGCCTTTTCTCACATGGAGTCTGACCGGGGGCTCCTCGCGCACTACCGCACGGCCGCCGAGGCGCTCGGGCGCCGCTTCGACCTTGACGACGAGGGCGTCGCCAAACCCACCATTTCTACCGACATGGCCAACGTATCGCTCGCCGTACCGAGCATTCATCCACTCCTGGGCATACCCACCCACGGGGCCGTCAACCACCAGCCCGAGTTCACGGCCGCCTGCGTGACCGCCGAAGCCGACCAGGCCGTCATCGACGGCGCGGTGGCACTCAGTCACACGGCAATTCTCGTCGCGCTCGATCAGTCGCTTCGCGAACGCCTCCAGGACCGCTCATGATTCTCGAACACGCGCTGCTGAGCGTGCGTCCCGGTGAGGAGGCGTCCTTCGAACACGACGCTCGTCAGGCGCTCGTGATCATTACGTCGGCGCCGGACTGCCACGGCGCCGAGATTCGCCGTCAAGTTGAAGATCCGTCCACGTTCTTGTTGCTCGTGCGCTGGAGCTCAGTCGAGGCGCACCTCGCCTTTCGAGCGACGGAACTGTTCACTCAGTGGCGCGCGCTCACCTGGCCGCACTACGCGACGCCGCCCAGCGTCACGCACTTCAACGAGCCACTCGCTTAGGTGTAGTGCCTAGTTCGGTTGATAGACCCCAAAGGCGTCGCGCAACACGTCGGCCACCTCACCAAGTGTCGCCAAGGAACGCAGCGCCTCTTTCATCGGGTAGAGCAGATTCGCACTGCTGCGCGCGGCGAGCGCGACGTCATTTAACGCAGCGTTCACCGCCGCGTTATCGCGTCGCTCCTTCAGGGCACGCACGCGCGCCACTTGGGCGCGCTGTTGAGCCTCGTCGATCGGGAAGACCTCGGTCGCGCTGCTTTGTGCTTCGGCGAAGCGATTCACGCCCACCACGATCTTCTCGCCGGCGTCGACTTGACGGGCGAAATCGTACGCCGCGGCTTCAATCTCGTCTTGGAGATAACGCGCCTCAATGGCGGCGACCGAACCACCCAATTGGTCAATTGTCGCGAGGTACTCGCGCGCGCCGGCTTCAACCTCGTTGGTCAGTGACTCCACGAAGTACGAACCCGCGAGCGGATCGACCGTGTCGGCGATGCCCGATTCGTAGCCCAAGATCTGCTGGGTACGCAGGGCCAGCTTGGCCGCGCGCTCGGTGGGTAGTCCGAGCGCTTCGTCAAAGCCGTTGGTGTGCAAACTCTGCGTGCCCCCGAGCGCGGCCGCCAGTGCCTGGACGGTCACGCGCACGACGTTGTTGTCGGGCTGTTGGGCGGTCAAGGTGGAGCCGCCCGTTTGGGTGTGGAAACGAAGCATGAGAGATTTGGGGTCCTTCGCGCCGAAGCGCTCCTTCATGATTGAAGCCCACAGACGTCGCGCGGCGCGGAACTTCGCGACCTCTTCGAAGAGGTTGTTGTGCGCGTTGAAAAAGAAACTCAGTCGCGGCGCGAAGTCGTCGAGGGCCAAGCCAGCCGCGAGCGCGGCTTCGACGTAGGCGATGCCGTTAGCGAGGGTGAAGGCCACCTCTTGGACGGCCGTGGAGCCGGCCTCGCGAATGTGGTAACCCGAAATCGAAATGGTGTTCCAGTTGGGCATCTCGGCGGCGCAGTAGGCGAAGGTGTCAACGATCAGGCGCATCGAGGGGCGCGGCGGGTAGATGTAGGTCCCACGCGCGACGTACTCCTTCAAGATGTCGTTTTGAATGGTGCCGCGAAGTTGCTTTCCCTCGACACCTTGTTCTTCGGCGACCAACTGGTAGAGCAGCAGCAACGTCGAGGCCGTGGAGTTGATGGTCATCGAGGTGGTGACCTCGTTAAGAGGTAGCCCCGCGAGGAGCAGGCGCATGTCCTCGAGTGACGAGATCGCCACGCCTACTTTTCCGACTTCGCCTTCGGCGCGGGCGTGGTCAGCGTCGTAGCCCATCTGCGTCGGCAGATCAAAGGCGCAGCTCAGTCCGGTCTGGCCGGCACCGAGGAGAAACTTGAATCGCTCATTCGTCGCTTCGGCGGTGCCAAAGCCCGCGTATTGGCGCATCGTCCACAGCCGACCGCGGTACATCGTGGGCTGGACGCCGCGGGTGAAGGGGTAGGCGCCGGGCGCGCCGAGGCGCTCGGCGGGGTCAAAGTCGTGGAGATCGTCGGCGTCGTAGATCGCCTTAATTTCGATGCCCGAGTCGGTACGTCGTTCGTCAGAACTCACGCTCGAAAGGTTAGGCGTTGGCTCGAGGGACCTTGCGAAAACTCGATTGACACCCAACCCGCGCTCCATGAGGGAAGATAGAGAGATGTACTGTCCCCACTGCGGCTCGCCTTCGGACGACAACGCGACCATGTGTCACGTGTGTGGTCAAACCTTTGTCACCGTGCACCACGGTGAGGGCGCTGAAGCGATGAGTTCGGCGCCCGCGCTCGCGGGCTGGTGGCGGCGCGTTGGCGCCACCGTCGCCGACAACTTGATTCTCGTGATTCCCACGCTCGTTGTCGTGTCGATTTTCGAAGGTCTCGGCGGGGTCTACACCGGCGCCGTCGCGGGCTTGTTGCTGCAGGGCTTTTATATGGTCTGGCAGATTTCGGGCAAGGCCGGCCAGACGGTGGGCAATCGCGTCGCCGCCTCAAAGGTCGTTGACGCGCTCACGGGCAGCCGCGTCACCTTGGTCCAGGCCGTCAAGCGCTGGGGTTTTATCGCGGTCTACGCCTCACTCAGCCTCACCGGGTCCACCACGGCCGGGGCCGTGGTGACGGTGCTCGGCCTCATCGACTCGCTCTGGCCGCTTTTTGATCCTCGCAAGCAGACGCTGCACGACAAATTCGCCGGCACGCTCGTCGTTCGCGTCTAAGCGAGCACCGCGTGGGGCATGCAGAGGTCGTCGTACTCGGCGATGACGATGGGTCCCGCGTGCTCACCACAGGCCGGGCACTCGGGGTCACGTCGCACCTTAAAGGTGCGAAAACTCTGGTCCATTGAGTCATAGGTCAACAAACGACCCACCAGCGGATCGCCCAAGTCGAGCAGCAACTTAATCGTCTCAATGGCCTGAATCGATCCAATGATGCCGGGCAACACGCCGAGCACGCCCGCCTCGGCACAGCTCGGCGCGAGTTCGGCGGGTGGCGGCTCGGGGATCATGCAGCGATAGCACGGTCCAACGTAGGGCTGAAAGACCGTGACTTGACCCTCGAAACGAAAGATTGAGCCGTGCACCACGGGGATGTTCTTCAACAGCGCCGCGTCGTTGACGAGGTAACGCGTCGGAAAGTTATCCGTGCCGTCGACGATGACGTCGTAACCGTCGATGATGTCGAGAATATTGTCGGCGCCGAGTCGCACGTCGTAGGTGAGTACCGTCAGATCGGGGTTCATCGCCGTCAAGGTGGCCTTCGCGCTGTCGACTTTGCGCATACCAATACGGTCAACGTTGTGCAGAATCTGACGCTGGAGATTTGACGCGTCGACGACGTCCATGTCAATGATGCCAATCGTGCCCACCCCCGCCGCGGCGAGATAGAGCGCGGCTGGGGACCCGAGTCCGCCCGCTCCAAGCAAGAGCACCTTTGAGTCGAGCAACTTCATCTGACCCTTTTCACCCACCTCGGGAAGCAGGAGGTGGCGCTGGTAGCGATTGCGCTGATCGGCACTCAAGGTACGAGGTGTCTTCCAGACGAGTCCTTCGTCTTTCCACTTGTTAAAGCCCCCGATAATCGACACGACGTCGGTGTAGCCCAGTTCTTGCAAGGTCTTCGTCGCGAAGGCCGAGCGCACACCCCCCGCGCAGTAGACCGCGATCGGAGCGTGCTTGTCGGGCAGGCGACCCTCAACGGAGAACTCAAGATTCCCGCGCGGCACGTGAATAGCACCCGGTACGGCACCTTGTTCGTACTCGTCGGGCTCTCGCACGTCAAGCAAGGTGAAGTGGTCGAGGCGGCCCGCCACCTCGTGAGGATCGATTTCGCGAATTTCGGCCTTGGCGGCGTTCAGCAGGTCACGGGGTGAAGACACGGCGCTCTCCTTGTTTGGTCTTGAAATCTTACCTGCTGGGTCAACAATTGAACACGCCCACCTGCTAAACCTCTCGGGTGGACCTTGCTGAGTTGCTCGCCGCGCGCCGAATGACCCGTTCTTTTGACGGCTCCGCGATCGACCCCGAGTGGCTCGAGGGACGTTGCGCCGAGGCGTTGTGGGCACCGACCGCCGGCAACAGTGCGGGTGTGCGCATGCACGTCATCTAACGGGGCGATCTCAGCGACTTCTTTACCCACGCCACTGACCCGTCGTGGCGCGAGACGGCGCGTCGTGCGTCGGGGCTGCTTCGCGCAGGGGCAGGCGTCCTAGTGACCGCGCTGCCGTCGCTCTACCTCGAGCGATACGCCGAGCCCGACAAGGCGAACTCGGGTCTGAACGTGCTCGACCAGTGGCCC
>NCBD01000218.1 GCA_002255315.1 Actinobacteria bacterium 21-64-8
CGCTACAAGATCATTCGCGGCGCGCTCGACACCTCGGGCGTGCGTGACCGTAAGCAGGCTCGCAGCCGCTACGGCGCCAAGAAGGAGAGCTAATGCCTCGTAAGGGTCCCGCGGTTCGACGAGAGATTCCCGTCGACCCCATCTACAAGTCGATCCTGGTGACCCAGGTGACCAACAAGATCCTCGAGCGCGGCAAGCGCACCATCGCCGAGCGCATCGTCTACACGGCCCTCGAGCAGGTCGAGCAAAAGACGGGCGCCGACCCGATCGCCGCGTTAAAGCGCGCGCTCGAAAACGTGCGTCCCGAGCTCGAAGTGCGCTCGCGTCGCGTGGGTGGTACGACCTACCAAGTTCCCGTCGAGGTGCGCCCGCGCCGTTCGACGACCTTGGCGATTCGCTGGCTGACCGACTTCGCGAAGAAGCGTCGCGAAAAGACCATGGCCGAGCGCCTGGCCAATGAGATTATCGACGCCAGCAACGGCGTCGGAGCCGCGGTGAAGCGCCGCGAGGACATGGCCAAAATGGCCGAGTCCAACAAGGCCTTCGCCCACTATCGCTGGTAAGTAGAGAGAGCGTTTTTCACAAATGACCGCACGCGAATACCCCCTCGAAAAGGTTCGCAACATTGGCATCATGGCCCACATCGACGCGGGCAAGACCACCACGACCGAACGCATCCTCTACTACACCGGTAAGAACTACAAAATCGGTGAAGTCCACGAGGGCGCGGCGACCATGGACTGGATGGTCCAAGAGCAAGAGCGTGGCATCACCATCACCTCCGCGGCGACGACCTGTTACTGGGACGGACACCGCATCAACATCATCGACACCCCCGGCCACGTCGACTTCACCGTCGAAGTGGAGCGCTCGCTGCGCGTCTTGGACGGCGCGGTCGCGGTCTTTGACGCGGTCGCGGGCGTGGAGCCCCAAACCGAGACGGTCTGGCGCCAAGCCAACAAGTACCACGTGCCGCGCATCTGCTTCGTCAACAAGATGGACCGCGTGGGCGCGGACTTCTTTCGCTGCGTCGAGATGATTCAAGACCGCCTCGACTGCGTGCCGGCCGTCATTCAGCTGCCCCTCGGTGCGGAGTCGAACTACCTCGGACTCATTGACCTCACCGAGATGAAGGCGATCATCTACCACGACGACAAGGGCGAAAGCTTTGACGTCACCGACATCCCGGCCGAGTACGTGGACCAGGCCAACGAGTACCACTCGGCCCTGATTGACGTGCTGACGACCTTCGACGACGAGTTGATGGAAAAGGTGCTCGGCGACGACGTCGTCACCGGCGCCGACATTCGTCGTGCGTTGCGCGTGGGGACGTTGGAGAACCACTGCGTGCCGATCTTGAACGGCACGGCCTTTAAGAACAAGGGCGTCCAGCCCATGCTCGACGCGGTCGTGGCGTACCTGCCCTCGCCGGTTGACCTGCCCCCGACCCCGGGCACCAAGCCCGGCAAAGAGGACGT
>NCBD01000093.1 GCA_002255315.1 Actinobacteria bacterium 21-64-8
CTTCGATTTCCGTTCCCACCAGGGTAAAGCCACATTTTTCGTGGAGGCGAATGCTGCCCTCGTTCTCACCCACGATGCGCGCGATGAGACTGTGATAACCCGACTCTTGGGCCACGGTGATCAGGTCGCGCAAGAGTCGCTCCCCGGCCCCTCGCCCGCGCGCGCCGCGGTGCACGTAGACGGAGTTTTCGACCGTGGTGGCGTAGGCGGGCCGCTCACGAAAGGGCGACAGCGACGCAAAACCGAGCAGGCGCTCACCGCGCGCGCCCCGTTCACCAAAATCGTCCTCGTCGTTGACGAGCACCAGGCACTGGTGGGTGACCCGGTGGGCCTCGATCCAGGCGTACTGCTCGTCGAGGGTGCGCGCCACGAGGTCAAAGGTGACTTTGGTCTCGACGACCTCGGGGTTGTAGATGGCGAGCAGGGCCGCGGCGTCGCCTCGTTCCACCACGCGGGTCCTCATAGGCCACCAGGGTAGTAGTGCGCGCTGGAAGTCCAGGGCGCGAAGGAAGTACACTCTTCCTTCGCGACTTTTGCGCGAATGCCCTCTTAGCTCAGTGGTAGAGCACTTCCATGGTAAGGAAGGGGTCGTCGGTTCAATCCCGACAGAGGGCTCGCCAGGCGGCGTAGCTCAGGTGGTTAAAGTACTGCCAGTGGGAGCGCAAGCACACCACCCACAAGGAGACCCGCTAGGAGCCTCTTCGACCAGGGTGGTAGGATTGATGACCCTGCGGGCCTGACGTGTCGGGCCCTCATAGGGCAGTGGCTCAATTGGTAGAGCACCGGTCTCCAAAACCGGTGGTTGGGGGTTCGAGTCCCTCCTGCCCTGCGCGATGATCCTTGGATCGAAATGCAATGAAGTACGAACGAGAGACGTGACATGAACCGCGAACAAAAGCGCTTGATGCAGCGACAGGGTCAAGTAGGTGCCGACGGCACCACGGCTCGTCGCACCTCGGTCACCGACGTACAGCGTCGCCGTTCCGAGCGCACCAAGCCGCGCGATTTCGTCAAGCAGGTTCGTGAAGAACTCCGTCAAGTCGCCTGGCCGACGCGGCCCGAAGTCATCAACTACACGACCATCGTGTTGTTCGTGTTGATTTTTATGACGAGCCTGATCTTTGGGCTCGGCGCCGGCTTTTCGAAGTTCGTGACCTTTCTCTTTACCAAGTAGGCGAGTATGAGTGACCTTGAGACCCCCCTGGACGACGCAGTCGTGAACGACGACGAGATTCTCGACGTCACGATTCTCGACGAGGAAGAGCCCGTCGCCGAAAGCGCCTTTGACCGTTCGGGCCGTTGGTACATCGTGCACACCTTCGCCGGGCACGAACAAAAAGTGATTGGCGCACTGAACAACATCATCAAGAGCCGTGAACTCCAGGACCAGATCTACGAGATCTACCTGCCCGAAGAGGACGTCACCGAGTTCAAGTCGGGCAAGAAAGTCACCGTCTCCAAGCGCATGTTCCCGAGCTATCTCCTGGTGCGCTGTGAGCCCGACCCCGAGATTTTCTACGTCATTGGCTCGACGCCGGGCGTGACGGGTTTCGTCGGCGCCGAAAAGACCAAGCCCACCGCGTTAACGCGCCGCGAGGTCGACAACATCATTCGCCCCCACGTCGACGGCGTCGAAGCGCCCGTCGCCAAGCGCCGCCTGCCGACCCACGAGTTCGAAGTCAACGACACGGTCCAGATCAAGTCGGGACCCTTCGCCACGTTCTCGGGCCACGTCGCCGAAATCAACGAGGACCAGTTGAAGGTCAAAGTGCTCGTGGACATCTTTGGTCGCGAGACCCCCGTGGAGCTCGACTTCACGCAGGTCACCAAGCTCTAACTAGTTCGAAGAAAAAGGAAACCTCATGGCTAAGAACATCACCGCCGTCGTCAAGATTCAGCTCGAAGCGGGCGCCGCGACGCCCGCGCCGCCGGTGGGTACCGCGCTCGGGCCCCACGGCGTGCAGACGATGGAGTTCTGCAAGCAGTACAACGCGGCGACTGAGTCGATGCGCGGCACCGTTATCCCCGTCGAGATCTCGATCTACGACGACCGCACCTTCACCTTCGTCTTAAAGACTCCTCCGACGCCGGTGCTACTGCGCCAGGCGGCGGGCATCTCGAAGGGCGCCAAAACCGCCGGACGTGAGACCGTGGCGAGCGTGACGATGGATCAGGTCGAAGAGATCGCCAAGACCAAACTAAAAGACCTCAACACTGACGACCTCGAGATGGCGAAGCTCCAAGTAGCGGGCACCGCTCGCTCGATGGGCATCACGGTCGCGGGCTAGGAGAACAGACCATGAAGCACGGCAAGAAATATCTGAACGCCCTCGGGCAAGTTGACCGCGAGGAACTCCTCGTCGTCAACGAGGCCATCGACAAGGTGAAGGCCCTCGCCACCGCTAAGTTCGACGAGACCGTCGAACTCGCGGTACGCCTCGGGGTCGACCCGCGTAAGGCCGAGCAGATCGTGCGCGGCACGCTCTCGTTGCCCGCGGGCACCGGCAAGACCAATCGCGTGGCGGTCTTCGCCGCCGGCGAAGCGGCCCAGGCCGCGCGTGACGCCGGCGCCGACGAAGTCGGCGCGGAGGATCTGGTCGCGAAGGTCGCGGGTGGTTTTCTCGACTTTGACGTCGCGATCGCGACGCCCGACCTCATGGGTCAAGTCGGAGGACTGGGTCGAGTGCTCGGTCCGCGTGGACTCATGCCCAACCCCAAGACCGGTACGGTCACCATGGACGTCGCCAAGGCCGTCAGTGAGTTCAAGGGTGGGCGCGTGGAGTACCGCACCGACAAGATCGGCAACGTCCAACTGCGCGTGGGCAAGGTCTCCTTCAGCCGCGAGGACCTCATCAAGAACGTCCACGCCGTGATTGACGAGCTCGTGCGCGTCAAGCCCGCGAGCGCGAAGGGTCGTTACTTGATGAGCATTACGGTCTCGTCAACGATGGGCCCGGGCGTGAAGATCGATCCGACGCGCACTCGCGACACGGACGAACTGCTCGCCAACGCCTAGGGGTTTTGACGAAGCAGACGTGGGGCGCTAGCATGGTCGCTCCACGACGCAGTACCTAAGTTGTAAAGAAACGCCGAAGACATCCGGTGCGCGTGCAGCGCTTAAGGGGCCACCCAGCCCGCCTGACGAGGGGTTCGAACCAATCGGTTCGTTCGCTGATGATGTCTCGGCTCGAGTCCGGGAATCCGGCGAAGGAGACACGATGAGTAAGGTTCGCCCCGCCAAGGTCGCGACCGTTGACGAAGTAAAGGCCAAGGTCGACGGGACCTCGACGGCCGTCGTCACCGAGTACCGCGGCATGACCGTCGCCGAGATTTCCGCCCTGCGTCGCCAGTTGCGCACCCTGGGCGCCGACTTCAAAGTCTTTAAGAACACCCTGGTCAAGCGGGCCATCGTCGGCACGCCCTCGGAGTCGATGGGCGAGTTCCTCCAGGGTCCCACGGCCATTGCCTTCGTGAACGGCGACGTCTCGGCGGTCGCCAAGGCCCTGCGCGACTTCGCGAAGGCCACCCCGACTCTCGTCGTGAAGGGTGGCGTGCTCGACGGGCGCACCCTCAGCGTCACGGACTTAACGGCGTTGGCGGACCTGCCGAGCCGCGAAGTACTGCTCGCTCAGTTCGCCGGCGCGCTCGCGGCGCCCATGCGCACCATGGCCGGGCTCTTAAAGGCCCTGCCGCAAAACTTCGCCTACGGCCTTTCGGCCCTGCTCGACACCAAGGGCGGCGCGCCCGTGTCGTCGAGTGCGGTCGAGGAGGTCGCCGAGACTCCGGCCGGGGTTGAGGAAGCCGCTGACGCGGCGAGCGACGACGAGGCGGCTGCGGTCGTTGACGTCGCGGAGGAGGCGGCCCCCGAGGCCGCCGAGACCGAACCCGCTGAGGTCGACGAGGTCGCCTCAGAAGCACCGGCCGAATAACCACCTACGAAGTAAGTACAGAAAGGAAACACCATGGCTGCAACATTGACCAAGGACCAGATTCTCGACGGCATCGCCGAGCTCAGCGTGATCGAGCTCTCCGAGCTGTTGAAGGCCTTCGAAGAGAAGTTCGGCGTGACCGCCGCGGCGCCCGTCGCGGTAGCGGCCCCCGCGGCCGGCGGCGGCGCTGGCGGCGACGCCGCGGTCGAAGAGAAGAGTGACTTTGACGTCATTTTGATCAGCGGCGGCGAGAAGAAGATTCAGGTCATCAAGGAAGTACGTACCTTGACGAACTTGGGTCTAAAAGAAGCCAAGGACCTCGTCGACGGCGCGCCCAAGCCCGTCTTGGAGAAGGTCTCAAAGGCCGACGCCGACAAGGCCAAGGACGCGCTCGAAGCGGCCGGCGCCACCGTCGAAGTCAAGTAGTTTCCCCTTTTTCCTGGTCCCCGCCGCCTTTCGCGGCGGGGACCGGAATTGGGTTTGGCAATACTTGACCGGGACCCGGTCATTGCCTAGGGTGAGCGCAATCGATAGTGACGCGCGCGTCTCTCCGAAGTAACGGGGAGCGCTAGTTGCGCATTGCCCGTTGCAACCACTAGTGTGGAAAGACCGTGTCCCTGCACCTGACTTTGTCATCCCCTGACGCAGTTTTGCGCCGTTTCACGCGACTCGCTGTAGCCCACCCACTTACACGGAGGAATGACCGTTGACGTCTGCTCGGTCCACTAGCCCGGAACGCTTTAATTTCTCGGCCCTGGGTGAAGCTCACCCCCTGCCCAACCTCCTCGAGATCCAGCGTGACAGCTTCGACCTGTTCATGCAGCAGGGTCTGCGCGAGGCCTTCGAGGCGATTTCGCCCATTACCGACTTCACGGGACGGCTCTCGCTCGAGCTCGAGTTTGACCCCGACGACGCGGACTTGAAGAGTCCGCCGAAGTTCACCGTCGAAGAGTGCCGCCAACGCGCGACGACCTACTCCCAGCCCATCTTCGTGCGCGCGCGCTTCTTGAACTCCGAAACCGGTGAGATCAAAGAGCAGACCGTCTTCATGGG
>NCBD01000094.1 GCA_002255315.1 Actinobacteria bacterium 21-64-8
GATGGCTGAAGAGGACTGACTGACCATGAAGGAAGTTGATCGACATATCCCGCAACTAAGAAACTTCCCTGGACCGACGAGAGTGTGCTGGACCACGATTCCACCGTCGGCGTCGTAAAGAGGGGCCGAACCCAATACGCGCGCATAAGGATTTGATCCATCTGGAGCCAAGTGCTGTTGGCCGTCACCGGATTAAACGTCGTGACACCCTGAGTGAAGAGTGACACCACCTTGCTCATGCGCACGCCACTCGGGTAACTATCACGAAAGCTCGCGCCACTCCACGAGCGAGCGGTCGTCGAGACGGCGGTCGACGTCGGTCGCGAAAAAATTCCAACGTCCACCGTGCTAGTGGCAACCGCCACCGACGTCGCGACGTCACTCGACTCATGCACTGGACGCACGATAATTCCAAGGTGGTTCCACGAAGCGAGGGCTAGGCGTGCGATAGCGGCGTCAAGGTCACTCGGGCCCACGCCAAGGCGAATGGCGAGCGGCGTGCCACGCGTGTTGTACCAGTGTCCTAATCGGTGTTGGTAACCCGAGGAGCGAAGTAGTTGCACCGCACAAATGAAGCAGTCACCCAATCCATTGGTCGCGGCGCTGGGGGTCGTCGTCGTGGTGGTTGCCTGGCCCGCCGGTCCACTCCCGCCAAAGCCGGGATAGGCACTTTGACCCTGTGAATACAGTGCTGAATCGGCGACCGAGGGAGAAAACGTGACTGAGCCCCATAGGCGATCAATCATGGCTTGACGGTTCAGCGCCCAACTGAGAGCTTTTCGCACGACGAGGCGACGCGTCGCGGCGCCGCCCGGCGCGTAGGTCACTTCGGCGATCTCGTTCGAGATACCGATGCGACTAGACAAGGCGGGGTACGAACTGAGCGCCTGAACGAAAGGCTGTGTGACCGTCGAAGAATAACCGGCAAACTCGACGTTCGCTCCGCTCGGAGGAAGGCGCGTGGTCGTGACAACGACGTGACCAAACCGATTCGGGTCGAGGGGCCAACTCGGATTCATGGCCAGCACGACGCGACTCGTCGTAGCGCTGACGACGCGGTAGGGGCCGAGCGAGGGGTCGCGCAGGAGTTTACTCAGCGCGCAGCCTCCCGCAACACCGCGCTCTTCGACGTCACGAAAAAGCAGATTCCAGTCGGCGTAGTTCTCATGAAAGACCGCCAGGACGGTGCGCCCGGCGTTCGAAACGCTCAGCGAGGAAATCGCGCGATAACCGTCAGAGACCACGCTCGACAAGCGCCGCGCGCGTTGCCACCACGCCACGAGGTCGCTGCCAGTAAAGAGGGCGCCATTGCTCCAGTGCAGTCCTCGCGCGAGCGTGTAGCGAACGGTTTCTGGTTGCAACGACGTCAGCTCAGCGGACGTGATGGCCCCACCTTGACCCTGCAGGTCACCCTCGGGCGTCGTGACGAAGGCCGAAGGGCGCACGAGGTCGAGAATGGCGCCGGTACTGGTCTCCCCCGCGCCGTTGAGATACGTACAGCCAGTAAAGGGACCCGGCAACGCGAGGACAATCGTCCGGCCATTTTCGTTCGCGCTCGTCACGGGCGCCGCACTCGAAAAATTGAGTGGCACCACGACCGTCATGAGCGCGACGGCCCCGAGCGCCAGGAGACGCAGCGAACTACGTCGAGTTCTCAATGCTCTACTGCAGGCGAAGATCGAGAGACAGCGTCGCGAAAGTAAAGATCAACGCGACCGCAATGGTGATGCGGTCGAGATTCTTTTCGACCACCGTTGAACCCGACGCGACGGCGCCGAGCGATCCACCCATCAGGTCCGAGATACCGCCACCGCGCCCCGAGTGCAGCAAGACCAGGAAAATAAGGCTCACGACCGAGAGTGACTCGATCACGATGATGGTCCAGGTAAGCATCCAAATCCTCCGATTAGCGCAGTTCAGCGTAGCAGCCATCGACCGCGTGGATGATGGCAAGGAAGCTTTCTGCCTTCAAACTCGCCCCACCGACCAAGAAGCCGTCAATCCCTTGATGAATGAGTTCCGAGGCGTTGTCGGCGTTCACCGATCCACCGTAGAGGACTCGAGTCGTCGGCATTTCGAGGCTCGCCAAGACGCGGCGAAGGTGCGCCGTGGCCAAGTTGACTTCTTCGCTCGTGGCGCTGCGACCGGTACCAATGGCCCAGATAGGTTCGTAGGCGACGGTGACGAGCTCGCGCTGGGCGACACTTAAGGGGCGAAGCGCCGACTCGAGTTGGGTGGCGACGAAGGATTCGTACTCGGACGCTTCTCGCACTACGAGATCCTCTCCCACGCACAGCAGTCCTCGTTGACCGGCGCGCACGACGTGGGTCAAGGTTCGCGCCACGGTGTCGTCGTCCATCGCGTAGTGAGTACGGCGTTCTGAGTGACCAACGATAAAGGTCGTGACGCCCACACGGGTCAGCATCGACAACGAGATTTCACCGGTGTGGGGACCGGCTTCGTTCGCGTTCACGTGTTGGGCACACAAGCTCACGGGAATCCGTTCTGAGTCCACGACCGACGACACGCTGCGCAGATCAACAAAAGGTGGCGCAAGCGCCACATCCACGTGAGCGACAGGATTGTGACGCAACAGAACGCCAATCTGCTGGGTCAGATGTACGGCCTCAACGAAGTCGAGGTTCATCTTCCAATTGCCCACCACCAGGGCGCGACGTTCACTCACGAGTTCCACGGACTTTCTCGTAGCGCTCGCAGGCCGGGCAGGTCCCCGTGTTCGACGAGCTCCAATGATGCACCACCGCCCGTTGAAACAAAACTCACTTCATCGTGAAGCCCTAAGCTCTGCAGCGCCGCGACCGAGTCGCCGCCACCCACGACAGAACTCGCCGACGAAGCCGCAACGGCTCGGGCGATGGCTGCAGTTCCTTGTATGAATCGAGGATCTTCAAAGACGCCCATCGGTCCGTTCCACAAAATCGTCGCCGCCGTTTCAATGACCTTGACGAACTGCGATGCACTCTCGGGACCAATGTCGAGCCCCATCGAATCGCTAGGAATGTTTGCTCCAAAATTCACCACGGGGTCGGGTCCCCCACGTCCAAAACTCTGCCCGGATCGAAGTCCGCGCGCGTCGTGAGGAATGAGGACGCGTCCTGTGGAGAGCAACTCGGCGCACTCGTCGACGAAGCTTTCGTCGACGAGAGATTCGCCAATGCTGCGGCCCTCGGCGAGGGCGAAGGTGTACGCCATCCCCCCACCAACGATGACCGTATCGGCCTTCTCAGACAGGACCCTCACCAGGGCCAGCTTGTCCTTTACTTTGGCGCCACCCACGATCGCGACGAAGGGACGAAACGGCGATTGGAGTAGCGACAAAAGGGTCTCGGTCTCACGTTGAAGGTTGGGCCCGGCGGCACTGGGCACCAACGTAGGGGGCACCATTATTGAGGCGTGTGCGCGGTGAGACGCCCCGAATGCCTCGTTGATGTAGTAGTCAAATCCGTCAATGAGGGTGGCACCAAAGTTGTAGTCATTTGCCTCTTCACCAGGGAAGAAGCGTAAGTTCTCCAGCAACGTTACGCCGGGACAGAGTTCGTTCAGGCGTTGACGTAGTGGCGTCACGCGATACTCGTCCACGACGTGCCCCGCGGGACGACCAAAGTGCGTGCAGACCACGACGTCGGCGCCGCGAGACTGCAAGTCTTGCAACAGTGGCACACACTGGCGAAGTCGAAAGTCGTCCGTCACGGTCAGCACTCCGTTCGTGGCGGCGACGGGAGCGTTGAGGTCCGCGCGCACGAGGACCCGCTTCGCGTCGAGTCGTCCCCAGCGTTCGTGCGAAGGCAGCGAGGAACTCAACGTTCTAACGTCCAACGAGTACGGCGAGATCGACCAGACGGTTCGAGTAGCCCCACTCGTTGTCGTACCACCCAAATACTTTGACGAGCGAGCGTTCGTCGTCGAGTCGCTGCACCATCGTCATGAGTGAATCAAAGGTGCACGACGCTGGACTACCCACTATGTCAGAGGAGACAATGGGCTCGTCGGTATAGACCAGGACGCCCGCGAGTTCGCCTTGGGCGGCCCTCATAAAGGCGGCGTTAACTTCCTCGACGCTCGTAGTGCGTACGACGGCCGTGAAGTCGGTAATGCTGCCCGCGGGTACGGGTACGCGCAGCGAAGTGCCGTCAAGGCGCCCCTTCATGGTCGCGAGCACCAGACTCGTGGCGCGCGCGGCACCCGTCGAGGTGGGCACGATATTCACCGCGGCCGCACGCGAACGACGAAGGTCTTTGTGGGCGAGATCTAAGAGATTTTGATCGTTGGTATAGGCGTGCACGGTGGTCATGAGCCCACTCTCGATGCCAAAGTCGTCGTCGAGCACCTTCACCATCGGGACGAAGCAATTCGTCGTGCACGACGCGTTCGAGATCACGTGCTGGGTCGCCGAGTCGTACGAGTCATCGTTCACACCGATAACGATCGTCGCGTCCGCGTCGCCCGAGGGCGCCGAGATGAGCACTTTGTTTGCCCCCGCGCTTAAGTGCTGGGCGGCGGCTTCGCGCGTCGTAAAAAGTCCGGTGGACTCAATGACCACTGGTGACCGCGACCGGTTGTGCGAGCTGGCCTTGCGTCGAGTCGTGTTTCAAGAGATGAGCGTTCATTTCGGTCGACGTCAAATCATTTAGCGCCACGATCTCTAAGTTGGGGCGGTCGAGCGCCGCGCGCAAGAAACTTCGTCCAATGCGCCCAAATCCATTAATGGCTACTCGTGTGCTCACGCGCTCTCCCTCAGTGATTGTTCGCGCGTTCTGAGTACCTCGTGAACGGCGTTGGACAATTTTGTCACATCGTGCACGAGCCGATTTCTGTCCGTCAGGGCCACTACGCGCGTTTCGAGCGAGCAAGACTGTCGCGCGAAGGGGCTGTATTCGTCGACGAGAACGAGATCGGGCCGCACGCCGTGGCCAATGAGAGCTTCGACGTGCTCTTCTAAGGTGAATCCTTCCGTCTCGGGGACTTGGGCCCGCAGGTTGGCCACGTAGATTTTCAGGGCGCGCGTGCCCGCGAGAGCTTGAGTAATGCCGGGCACGATGCAGGCGGCGAGCACGCTCGTAAAGAGCGAACCGGGTCCCACGAGGACCGCGTCGGCACGCTCGATCGTCTCGACGGCCTCAATGGGCGCGGCCGCGTTCGCCGGCTCAAGGTGCAAACGGCGAATCGACGACGATCGCGCGACTTCGCTTTGCCCCCTCGACGCCCCCTCCTCCGTCACCGCGGTCAATATCACGCCTTCACAACTCGCGGGAATGATCGCGCCGGTGACGCCGAGCACGGACGCGACGGCGCGCACCGAATCTTCGAGATTGCCCGTCGCGTCGAGCAGTCCCACTAACAAGAGATTCCCGACGGCGTGACCGTCAAGTTCACCCACCCGAAAACGGTGTTCGAGGGCCGCGGTGAGTGGATTCTCGGGGTCAGCGAGCGCGCCGAGACACTTGCGCAGGTCGCCCACCGCGGCGACGTCTAAAAGCGCTCGAAGGCGCCCCGTCGAACCGCCGTCGTCGGCGACCGACACGACTCCGGTGACGTCACTACTCAAACGTCGTAACGCCCGAAGTGATACGGCCGTGCCGTGGCCACCACCAACCGCGACGAGTTTCATCGTGTGACGTCGCGGTGAAACACGGCGTTCTCGAGACCGAGGCGGCGACGGAGTTCTTCGGCAATGGCCACCGAGCGGTGTCGCCCTCCCGTACAGCCAATCGCAATCGAGAGATACGACTTACCTTCGGCAGCGAACGCGGGAATCTGCCACTCGAGCATGTTCGTGACGTCGTCTAAAAAGTGCTGTGCGGGCTCCTTGGCTAGGACAAATTGCGTGACGGGTTCATCTAAACCTGTGAGAGGGCGCAGCGCCTCAATCCAGTGAGGATTCGGCAGGAATCGACAGTCAAAGACCAAGTCCACGTCGCGGGGTATGCCGTAAGAGTAACCAAACGAGACCAAGGCGACGCGCATGGCGTCTCCCCCTTGTGCGTCGGCGAAGGTCTCAACAATTCGGCGCCGCAGCTGATTCGTATTGAGAGAGCCCGTGTCAAAGACCACGTCCGCAGCATCACGTATTGACTGTAAACGCGTGCGCTCCCCCTTGATCGAATCGGCGAGCGTCGGGGCTGGAAACGGGTGACGGCGGCGATTTCCTTCGAAGCGGTGAATGAGCACGTCGTCAGGAGCGTCGAGGAAGAGAATCTTCGCGCTGTCGTGCATCTGTTGCAGTTCGCGTTCCACGGCGAGCAACGCGTCGGGCTGGACGCGACCAGATCGCCCAACAATAAAAGCAACACCCGCAAAATCGAGCGAACCACCCGCAGCGAGTTCACTGACGCGCACGACCAACTCCAAGGGCAGATTGTCGATCACGAACCACCCGAGGTCTTCCAGGGCCGCGGACACCGTCGAGCGACCCGCACCGGACATGCCAGTGACCAATAAGACCTCACTCATCGCGGGCACTCTCCTTCGCGGGACGTGGGGGCGCGGGCGCCTGTAAGTGATCGTAGAGCTTGCGCGCGACGTCATTTGGCAGCCACGTCAGAGCCTCGAACTCATCGAGTGTCGCGTGTCGCAATGCGTCGAGGGAACCAAATCGCTCCAACAATCGTTCGCGGCGGGCCGGACCCAGTCCACCTACGCCCTCGAGCGACGACGCGACCATTGACTTGCCACGTTTGGAGCGATGAAAGGTGATGGCAAAACGGTGCGCTTCATCGCGAACTCGTTGCACCAAGTACAGCGCCTCTGAACCGCGTTCGAGCGCGATGGGTTCGCTCGAGCCCGGTCGATAGAGCAGTTCTTCCCGTTTTGCGAGGGCCACGAATTCAACGTCGCGTTCGAGGCCCAGCGACGCAGCGGCTTTTTGTGCGGCGTGCAGTTGAGGCAGTCCGCCATCGATAATCACGAGATCGGCGCGGCGGAATTTTGTCGTGCCTTGCTCGTCGAACCAGTGCGTCAGTCGGCGCCGCACAACTTCTTCCATCGCGCCGGCGTCGTCATTTCCGAGCACCTCACGCACGTTGAAGTGGCGGTACTCGCCCTTCACGGGAAGCCCATCTTCGATTACCACCATCGACCCTACGTAGTTCGTACCCTGCAGGTGACTCATGTCAAAACACTCAATGCGAAAGGGCGGCTCACGGAGGCCCAACGCCTCGCCCAGCTCCTGGAGAGCCCTCGAGCGTACGTTGTGATCACTTTGTCGCCGCAACGAATCACGCGCAATGACCGCCTGCGCGTCGACTCGCGCCATGTCCACCACCCGTCGGCGCTTGCCTCGTTCCGGTGTCACGACCGGGACGCTCTTCTGGCGCAACTCGGTCAAAAAGAAACTCACGAGCGGCGATGGTTTGACGTCGGGGGCGATTACCACTTCGTCCGGGACCATTGAGGCGTCAAGGTACATCTCGGTAAGGACGGTTTCAAGAATCTCGCTGGGCGATTCGTCCATGGAGCGATCGACTAAATGGACACTTCGTCCTACGACCCGTCCAAAGCGCACTCGAAATCGAACCACCGCGGCGCGCGAACCCTCGGTCGCGATCGAGATGACGTCGAGATGTGAGTAGTCGTCCACGACGACGTGTTGGCTCGTCGCCGCGCGTTCGAGTGCCGCGAGTCCGTCGCGTGCTTTAGCGGCGGCTTCGTAGTGTTTCTGGGTCGAAGCGTCGCGCATCTGGCCCTCGAGGCGCTGACGTAGTGGGCGCACGTCGCCCTCAAAGAAACGTGCCCACGACTGCACGAGCTCTTGGTAGCCGGCTTCGTCGATGGCGCCCACGCAGGGCCCTGAGCACTTGCCAATGTCGTAGAGCAAACAGGGACGATTGATGCGAGCTTGGTACTGAAACTTGTGCTTCGAGCACGACCGAAGCGGAAAAGCCTGGAGCAGTTCGTCCATCGTCACGCGCAGTGCCCGCACGTCCACGAAGGGTCCGAAGTAGCGCACGCCTCGGTGGTGCGCGCCGCGCGTGGTGTACGGGGCGGCAAAATTAGTTCGCGCGTCGAGCGCAACGTAGGGAAAACTCTTGTCGTCTTTCAGACGCAAGTTGTAACGCGGCTGATTTTCCTTGATAAGTTCGTTCTCGAGCACCAGCGCGTCGAGTTCACTCGGCGTAACAATCCACTCGACCGACGTCGCTTCTTCCATTAACAACTGAGTCTTTTGACTCAGACCTTCGGGGCGTTGAAAGTAACTCGAGAGACGTTGGGCCAACGAACGTGCC
>NCBD01000095.1 GCA_002255315.1 Actinobacteria bacterium 21-64-8
ATTGGCTACGCCGCGAGTGCCAATCTCAATCCCGCGCGCACCGGGCCCTCACTCTTTGAGCCGGTCCACGGGGCCGCCCACGACATCGTGGGAACGGGTCAAGCGAACCCACTCGCCGCCATCTCCTCGGCGGCACTGATGCTCGAACACCTCGGTGAAAGTGAGGCCAGCGCGCGCGTCGCGCGCGCGGTGGCAGACTTTGACGGTAACGTCGGCGAACTCGGTACCGCCGGCGTGACCACATCCGTTGTAGAGAGGTTATAGATGCCCATCACCCCCACGAAGAAGATCTGGATGGACGGCGAGCTCGTCGACTGGGAGCGCGCGACGACCCACGTACTGAGCCACACGCTGCACTACGGCGTGGGCGCCTTCGAAGGTATTCGCGCGTACCAGACCGCGCAGGGCGTCGCGATCTTTCGTCTGCGCGAGCACATGGAGCGTCTCCAGCGCAGCTGCAAGATTTTGATGATCGAGCTGCCCTACACGCTCGACGAGCTCTGCGAGGCCGCCAAAGAGATCGTGCGCGTGAACGAGCTCACCGAAGGCTGCTACATGCGCCCGCTGGTCTACCTGGGGTACGGCGAGATGGGGATCTACCCCCTCAACTCGCCGGTCAACACCGTGATCGCCGCCTGGCCCTGGGGCTCGTACCTCGGCGACCACGGCGTCGCCAACGGCGTGCGCATGAAGATCTCCTCGTGGGCCCGTCACCACCCCAACTCCATGCCCACCGCGTCAAAGACCGTGGGCGGGTACGTGAATTCGGGGCTGGCGAAGATTGAGGCCGTGAAGGCCGGCTACGACGAGGCGATCATGCTCGGCACGGACGGACTGATCTCCGAGTGCACCGGCGAGAACATTTTCATCGTGCGAGGGGGCAAACTCATTAGCCCGCCGCCCTCGGAGGCGGGGGCGCTCACGGGCATCACGCTCAGCAGCATCACCACCATCGCGAAGGACCTCGGCTACGAGGTCGCCTTTGAGGCGCTGCGCCGCGACGACCTCTACCTCGCCGACGAGGCGTTTTTAACGGGTACCGCCGCCGAAGTGGTGCCGATCGCTTCGGTCGATGACCGCAGCGTGGGCGAAGGTGCGCCCGGGCCCATCACGCGCGCCGTGCAGTCGACGTATTTCGCCGCGGTGCGCGGTGAGCGCCCGGAGTACGCCTCGTGGCTCGCACACGTGTGACGCGGCGCTCGATAAGGTCGAGTTCGTGAGTCAACCTTCGTTTGTGCCGGTGTCACAGAGCGCGGAGGTACGCCCTACGTACCCGACGCCCACGCCCGAGATTGGACGGGCGAAGAAGCCCGGTCTGCTCGGCGCGCCCAACGTTCGCCGCGGTCTCAACCAGGGCACGCCCGCACCCGGCGAGGGTTACGCCTACACCCTCGCGCGTCGACTCGGTGACGAGATGACCTTTGAAAACCCGCACGACCGCGCCGACGTGGAGTGCGCGATCGCACTCTTGGCCGCCGAGCGCGCGAGCGTCATCGGCCGCGGCCCTACTCTCGAAGACGCCCAGCTGGCTCGCGCTCGCTTAGGACTCAATACCGAGCTCGTGACGCACGATCAGGCCGCGGAGTTTGCGGGTCTCGCGCACAGCTACGTCGCGCAACGACGCTTCGTCGACGTGATGACGACCGACGGCCACTAAACAGGTCCGCTTCGCCGCCTTCTCAGTGCGAACCTGGCTCGTGGCCGAGGTGGCTTTCGGGCTCCATTTGAAACGTGCTGTGCTCGATGTCGAAGTGTCCGCCGAGACAGGCCTGGAGTTCGTCGAGTATCCGCGGGACGCAGCCCTCTTGAAAGCATTCGTCGTCAACAACGACGTGTGCCGTTAGGACGGGCAGACCCGACGTCACGGTCCAGGCGTGCAGGTCGTGCACGCTTTGGACGTGGTCGACGTCGAGGAGGTGAGCACGAAGGTCGTGGAGGTTGACGTGCGAGGGAGTCGCTTCTAAGAGAATCGTCCCCGACGCGCGCAACAGTTCGTAGGCGGCCCTCAACATCAAGAGCACCACGAGCAGTGAGGCGATCGCGTCGGCGCGCTCAAAGTGCGTGGCGACGATAATCACGCCCGCGACGAGCGTCGCGATAAAGGCGTAGAGGTCCGTCACGATGTGGCGATAGGAGCCTTCGACGTTCAAACTCGTGCGCGACGAACGCGCGAGCACGCGAGCGGCGAAGAGATTGGTCACGACACCCACGAGCGCGACCACGATCACGACACCACCTTCGACGTGGTGGGGGTGTTGCAGCCGACGCACCGCTTCGAACCCGATGACCCCCGAAATGGCCACCAACGTCACGCCGTTCATCGCGGCGGCGAGAATTTCGGCGCGCTTGAGTCCAAAGGTCCAGTCGACGCTCGCGGGTCGTTGGGCTAAACGCACCGCCCACAGCGACACGGCGAGGGCGCCGATGTCCACCAAGAGGTGACCGGCGTCGGCGAGCAGCGCGATCGAGTGCGCAACGAACGCCGCGACGACTTCGACGACGAGAAAGACCGCGAGCAGTGAGAGGGCCACCCGCAGCGCGCGCGCGTCGCCGGTGGGCGCGCCGTGGTGGTGTGAGGCGTGACTCGTCACGACGGCCCGTTGAGCATCGGCCTGCACCGCCGAGGTGGGCGCATTCGTCTGTCCTCTCATCTCGAACGCTTTGATGTTACGAGCACGACACGCGGCGCATTCACGGCGCACCTGATGAGACCCCGTGGCTTCCTCACTACAGTGGAACTCGTGCAAATTCACTCTTTCGACGCTCCCGGCTTCGCGCGAGGCTGCTCATGAGCGAACTCGACGCCAGTGCGTTCGAAGTCGCGCGCCGGGGGCTGTTACGCATTAGTGACGAGCGGATCTTGGCGGTCGTTGACGAGCTCGACCTTCGCGCGCACACCAAAGTCACGGCCGTGATCGGCGTCCCCTTGAAGCGTCTCCAACAAAGTCGCGACGTTGCGGCCTTTGCCGTCGGCGCGCCGAGTGCCGCGGTTCGGGCCTTGCTCGAGTTGGTCGCGGGCGCGGGTCTCGAGCGCGTGGTGACCCAACTCGGTGACGCGGCCGAAAGTCCCTCCTACGACGAGCTGAGCGCAGCCTTGGATGCACTGCTCGCCGAGGGCATGAGTGACGACGACGTCATCGGCGTGCTCGTGACGGCCATCTCCGAGGGCTTTCCCGCGGCCGGTCACTGTCGACGACTCCTCGCTGAGCGCGACGCGTGGCACCTGCCCACGCTGCCCGAGCGTGAACAGAGCGGTCCGCTCACCCCCAAGGCGCCTCGTCTCGAGGTCAAAGAGCAGCGAAAGGCGCGCCGCGAAGCACAAAAACAGCGAAAGAAACCGAACTCGCCGCCGCGTCCGGTGAAGGTCAAAAAGTCGGCCGCGCAGAGCGCCCACGCGCCCGAGCGCCACGTCACCCAGTCGCCGGAGAGTCCCACGCTGGTGGAACGCCGCGAGTACCGTTTTACGCCACGCGAGCTCGAACGCTTTGACGCGCACCACGCGCTCGCGGGCACGGTCGTGCTGGTCGAGGTTGCCTTTGACGCGGTGGACCCCGAGATGCCCGAAGTGCGCACGAAGCAGCGTCCCGCACTCGTGGTGGCCGGCTCGAACGAAGAGCTCTTGGTGCGTCCGATCTACTCGAGCCCCGCCAACACGCGCGTGCTCTTTAGCCCGTGGCGCCGACTCGGACTCGACCACCACTCGTATCTCGACGACGTGCGCGTCGTCGTGAAGCTCGACGACGTCGCGGCGGGTCCCTCGCTGGGCACCGTGAGCGTCGAGGAGTGGAACGATCTGTTCTAGGCGTGACGGCGCGACTGGGCGCGCCGGCGAATCAACACCACGACGCCCGCCGCGCTCAACACGAGGCCCGCGATTTGGACGCCCACCGAACCACTCTTGGAGTTTTGACCCAGCAAAAAGTGTTCGTCCAGGGTGCGCACCACCCCCCAGATCGCCATCGCCACGCCGGTAGTGAGGCCCGCTCGTCGGCCGGGGTGACGCCGGTCGAGCCCCACGAGCACGAGCCAGAGCAGGCCATCTTCTGCGCCTTGGATGAGCGGTACCGGCACGCGCTTACCGACTTGGCCGGCGTAGTGGAGGCCGAACCACTGATGGGTCAGGTGTCCGCCGCCTTGAAACATAAATTGGGGGCCGAGCACGCGCCCGAGCGCCCACCCCGCGATGAGCGCGGGCACGAGCGCGTCGCTAAAACTGAGCAGTGGCACCTCGGGCCACCACCGCCGCACCAGCACGAGTCCCACGACGAGACCAAAAGCAATGCCCCCAAAACTCGCGAGTCCGCCCTGCCAGAGCGCGACGATGCGCGCGGGGTCGTGTCGGTAGATCGACCAGTTCGTCGCGACATGAGCGAGGCGCGCACCGACCAGGCTCGCGACAATAACCCAGCCCGTGAACCAACCGAAGTGCTCGAGGGAGAGGTGGCGCGCGCGAAAGCGTCGCTCCGCGTAGAGAAAGGCGACGTAGGCCGC
>NCBD01000219.1 GCA_002255315.1 Actinobacteria bacterium 21-64-8
CGCGGATCGTCGTAGCCACGACCTTCGTAGTGAAACGTTCCCTCAATGGGATCACCCTCTCGCACGCCGGCCATGTAGTCCACGCGCGCTTGACGCAGGGCGGCGAAGGTCGTCGAGAACGCCCGTGATTTCGTAATCAGCTGCCCGGTAAAGCCAAAGGTGTGTGCATGGTCTCTCAGTCGCAGGGACTCGTACTTCTCTTGGCGACCGAGGTCCCACGCCGTCAGCGCTAAACGTCGAAAGTGAGGATCATCGATCAGCGCCACGATCTGTCGACGAGACGTGAAGCGTCGCGCGAGTTCTTTCGAGCCGTCCGTCGTTTTCGCCGCGTACTTCGCGACGTAGGCGGCAACCTTTACTGGCTCCTCTTCGCGTTGCCCAAGGTCCTGGACGTCGTAGACCTGGCCCCAACGAACCTGGTGTACATCGGCGTCGGGAGCCCACGATCGTTCAATCGACGTTTGCACCACGCGGATCAACGCCTCAGGTGTTGCCCACGACGGAGGATCGGCGTCAATTGACTCCGGGCCGTCGAGGCGAAGCACGCAGTGAAAGTGCGCTAGTCCGCGTCGCTGTACTTCGGCGACTTTGAGATAGTGCAACTGTGCCACCGATCCAAAGTCGGGCTGGCCCACGCCACCCTCTTCGGCGAGCAGACGGCGTATCACTTGGACGGTGTTACTCCACAGCCTCGACGCGTACGCGTTCCACAACACGGCGCCGCGATAGTCAAAGCACTTCTCGCACAGTGGACGACCCAGAACTATCTCGTTTTCTTCGTGTCGCTTTGCGCAGAACGTGGGTTGACCGTGAGCGCACATGGAGTTCGTCGAGTTCGTTCGTGCGACGCAACTTCCGTTGTCGCGAATCGTGTGGACCGCACCGAACGATGGAGCCGTCAAGGTGACGAAGAGTCTCGGATGATGACCGACCACTTCGGGCGTTCCTTTACCGCCGATGAGACCCGACGAGACCAGAATCCACGTGTCGGCTCGGTAGAGATAGGAGCACGCGGGACAGATCACTTCTCGACGGTCCTTACAGGCGACTTTGAGACCGCGTTGGGTCACTTCGCCGGTTGCGGTATTGATTAACTCGCCACGTAGCCGAATGGGGTGAGAACAGTTGCTCGAACCTTGAACCTCTTGGAGCAGCCGTCTCGCCTCTTCGGCGTTCATCGACGTTCGCTCAATCGCATCGATCGCACTCGACGCAGCCAATTCCCAACCGCCTCGTAGCGCTTCTGCCACCACGTCGCCGGTTGATGACATCCTTCACTATTGGAATACCTGACCACCAAGTCCCCTTTTTCGAGATTCGCTCCCTACTCAAAGGTCCCTCAAAGTCGATGAAAATCGGCATTTTTGCCCTAATTCAGAAAACTTTCACGAGTCCCAATATTTGAACGATTTCGATTATCGCTAAGCGATAATCG
>NCBD01000096.1 GCA_002255315.1 Actinobacteria bacterium 21-64-8
TGGTCACGGCCTCGATCTTTAGCGGGCGCTGGGTCGGGCGTGTGGGCTCGCGTACGCCCCTCGCGCTGGGGTGTCTGCTCGCCGCGGTGGGAGTCACTCTCACGAACGCGGCCATTTCGCCCGCCGTCAACCTCAACGAGTTGGGTTGGACCATGGGCCTCGCGGGCATTGGTTTTGGCATCATCATTGTGCCCATTAACGCCACCGCACTCGCCAGTCTTCCGCCCGCCTATTCCGGCGTCGCCGCGTCCACTATCAACACCAGTCGCGAGCTCGGTGCCGTCACGGGTGTTGCGATCTTGGGGTCAATCGTGAACGGACAACTCACCGTGCAGTTGACCCAGCGACTCATTCACATTGGCATTCCACCGCTGTATCGCAATCAGATCATCGCGGCCGTGACCAACGGCGCCGTCAATTCACAGGCCAAGGCTTTCGCGAATCAGTCGAGTCCCGCCATTCAGTTAATTATTAATAAGGTCGTCAACGCCGCCTACGGTGCCTTCGGCCACGGTCTCGACATTGCACTAAGTCTCGCATCGCTCTTACTCGTCATCTCGGCGGTGGTGGCGTGGACGACCGGTACCCGAGAACCAGAACTCAACCTCGCGAATTCTCAGGAGTTATTGTCGTCGCCGTGAGTTCAATCGCTGAGCGCACGCAGCGACACTGAGCGTTCACCGTCGCGCGCGCAAGCGGGCAATGACGTCGTCCACTACTTCGCTCGTTGTCGCCTCGCCGCCCAAATCAAAGGTGCGCACGCCCGCCGCGGCGCCTTCGAGCGTCGCGGCGCGAAGTCGCGAGCCCGCGTCACGAAAAGCGTCATCGTCAAGGCGAGCCGCCGCCTGATCGAAGAGTGCGGCGCCGGCCAACAACATCGCCATGGGGTTCGCCACGTTCTTGCCTTCGAGCGACGGAGCCGTGCCGTGGGGTGCTTCGGCCATCGCGACGGTGGGTCGAAGTTCCTCGTCGAGCGCCAACAGCACCGATTCGGCACCGGCGATGGAGCCGAACATCGCGAGCACCATGTCGCTGAGGCAGTCGCCGTCACGATTGAGCGACGGTATGACGAGCGTGGCATCATGCATTTCCGTCAAGAGTCCCGCGTAGGCGGCGTCAATCAAGGCGGGTCGGTAGACGACGTCAGGGTGACGCGCCGCCGCAAAGTCCATCTCTTCTTTGAGCATTCCTTCGTACACCGGTGAGACCGTCCACTTCGGGCCGCCGTACACCACACCATCGACCTGGGCCGCGGCGACGAAGGCGTACTCGGCGACGGCCCGACAGACCGATCGTTCAATCCGCTCAGTGCGCCACGCGCTTTCACCGGTCGAATTCGCGTCGCCGTCACGGCCTTCGGCGGCGCCGTAGGCGTCACCGACCGCCATGCGCACGACGATGATGGGCTGATTCGTTCCGGCGACGGGCGGGGTGACCCCCGGAATACGCCGTCCGGTACGCACAATGACCGAACCACCAATTCCCTCGCGAAGAAGCCGATTCGGCGAGCCGACGCCACCAATCTCGGGGGGCGTAACGGTCGCGGCCTTCAGACCCAGACCCGCCTCGACCATGGCCGCCGCGGCCTCGCGCACGACCTCGTTCTTCGTCGCTCGACGGTGCTCGAGCGACAGGTCGTAGTGCACAAAGTTGAATTCCACGCCGAGCAACTCGGGCGTCATTGCCCGTAACGACTCGAGTAGTAATTCTTGACCCGTTTGATCGCCGTCGCAGACGACGATGGTGGCAGCGTGGTTCATGCGGGCAGTCTAGAACTGGAGTTGCGAACGACCCCCGAGCGCACGTCGGCACTCATCACCCCGAGGTCTACCTCGCTACTCGTGAGTGACTGACGCCACCACGCGAGCAAAGGCGTCGAGCGCGTCGCGGCGATTGTCGTGCGCTGCCAGTGCGAGCGTCAACGCGACGCGGGCCTTGAGCGCGTCGAGCGCGCCCGACGACACCAAACCGCGATGAAGGAGGTCAATCTCCCCGCCGGGATAACCGTACGTCGCCGACAGCACCTCGCCTGCGCCCGTGCGCGACGCCAACACGACTGGGACGGACTGAGCAAGTGTCTCGAGCGCATCGACGACCCGCGCGGGAGCGTGTCCCGCGCCAAAGCCCTCAATGACGGCACCGGCGTAGTCCAGGCGCGCCAACGACTCGATCAATCGCGCGTCGTCGCCCAGGGCAAGGCGAAGAATCGCCACGGCGGCGAGTCGCGCCACCACGGGTCGGCCGACGTCGGCGAGGGGGCGCACCGACGACGTCCAGCGCACGCGACCTTCGACGCACCACCCCAGCGGCCCCGCCGAAGGTGAGCGAAACGTTGCCGGACTGGTGGAGTGCGTCTTGCGCGCGAAGCGCGCCGCGTGGATCTCGTCGTTCATGACGACGACGCAGCCGACGTGAGCGCTTCGAGGCGCCGCCGCGACGCGCACGGCAGCCAGAACGTTCGCTGGTCCGTCATGGCCGACCTCGTTGGGTGAGCGCATGGCGCCCGTGACGACCACCGTGCCCGTCGTGCGCACGAGCAGCTCGAGCGCGAAGGCGGTCTCTTCGAGCGTGTCGGTACCTTGAATCACGACGACCCCGTGAGCGCCGGCGTGCAGCGCTTCGTCAATCCTGCCCGCCAGTTCCACGAGATCGACGAAGGTCAAATCACCCGAAGGCATGCGTCGAAAATCGACGCCGTCGACCTCGGCGACGGTTTCGATGGCGGGAATACTCGCGAGCAGATTCGCCACGCCCAAGCTCGGCGTAATGCCCCGAGCCTCAGCGCTGGCGAGCGACGACGCAATGGTCCCGCCCAAAGCCATGACAACGACCTTCGCTCGCGTAGGCGCTACTGGCATATCGGGCTCACTTTTCGACTTCTGACTCGACCCACTTTAAGGTGCGTGGGTGGCGCGGTGCCTATCCGACAGGTGCGACACGGTCTTCGAGCACAACTTCTAAAGTTAACCAGGATTTCTTCGAAAGGAACTCCATGACGCACGACCTCAACGCCTCCACCATCTCCATCGCCGGCCACGGCGGCGACCAGATTGAGGCATACTTCGCCGTACCCACCGACGTCGATCAGCATGGCTCCATCGTGGTCATTCACCACCTGCCCGGCTACGACGAGTCGACCAAAGAGATTACGCGTCGCTTCGCCGCCCACGGCTACGCCGCGTTGATGCCCAATCTCTATCACCGCGAAGCACCCGGCGCCGACCCCGACGACGCGGCGGCCATCGCGAGAAACAACGGTGGCATTCCCGACGAACGCTTAGTCGGCGACGTCGAAGGCGCGATGAAATATCTCAAGGCGCTGTCGACGTCGAACGGCAAAGTCGCCTCAATTGGTTACTGCTCGGGCGGACGTCAGTCGTTCCTCGCCGGATGTCGCCTCCCCCTCGAGGGCGTCATTGACTGTTACGGCGCCTTCGTCGTGGGCACGCCGCCGGCCGAGTTCCCGTTGCGCGTGACCCCCGTCGTGGGCGAGGCCAGTGGCCTCACGGGCGAAGTGCTCGGTCTCTTTGGCGCCGAGGATAAGTTCCCCGATACCGCCCAAACCGAAGAGTTGGCCGACGCGCTGCGCGCGGCGGGCAAGACCTTCACGTTTCGCACCTACGAAAACGCGGGCCACGCCTTCTTCTCGCCGAATCGACCCAGTTACCGTGTCGAAGCCGCCAACGAGGGCTGGGACGAGATCTTTGCGTTCCTAGCGCGCACGGTGGGCTGAGCCATGTGCACCTACCAGACCGAAACACTACGAGTGCGCGCGAGCGCCAAAACGGCACGTGGCTGGGCGAACATGACCGACGCTTCGGTCTACTTCGATCACCCCGTACACTTCATGGCGAACCACGCGCTCATGATTGACGTCTTACGTCAAGGGCCGGGCGAGACGGCCCGTGTGGGCCTTGAAATGGACGCGGCGTCGGCGCGCGCACTGGCCGAAGCGATTCTGCGCGCGCTCGAACACGCGCCCGCGTCACTCCTCGACGACTCGGTCGCGCACTGAGCCCGTCCTACCCCTGAAATCGCGCCTTTGAGGCCTCGAGTTCGGCGAGCGCCGCCGCGCGGTCGGCGAAGCGCTCGACCTTGACCCACTTGCCCTCGTCGAGATCCTTATAGACGGTAAAGAAGTGTCGAATGCGATCGAGCACGTCAGTGGGCACGTCGGCAATGTCCGTCGCGGCCTTCCACTTAGGATCGTACGCCGGTACGCAAATGAGCTTCGCGTCCTCGCCTTTTTCGTCCGTCATCACGCACATGCCGAGCACCTTGGACTCAATCAGCACACCGGGAAACGTCGGAAACTCCGTCAGCACCAATGCGTCGAGTGGATCGCCGTCGCCACCCAAGGTGTCGGGGATGAAGCCGTATTCAGCCGGGTAGCCCATCGACACGATGAGGTGACGGTCGAGTTTGATCATGTTC
>NCBD01000097.1 GCA_002255315.1 Actinobacteria bacterium 21-64-8
AATTACGTCTAGTGCGAATGCACTGGCAGCAGGGGCTAGCGCGTTACTTTTCGCTGGCGCGCGACCTCAAACGCAGCAATTGCCACAGCCACACCGGCGTTGAGTGAGGAAATCTTTCCCGCTTGGGGAATGGAGACGACTGCGGCGCAACGCTTACGAGTGAGTGGTGCGAGTCCTTTTTCTTCACCGCCGACAATCAGTGCCACTGGTCCGTCACCCAGATCAAGGTCGTAGAGGGAGTTCTTCGACTCTCCCGCGAGTCCCACCGTGAGCACGTTCGCTCGATTGAGTTGATCAATGGCCGTCGGTATGCCACCAACGTCACAGAACGTCAGATACTCGATGGCGCCCGCGGCCGTCTTCGTGACCGTCGGCGAGACGCGCGCCGAGCGATGACGCGGCAGCACGACACCAGTGACGCCCGCGCCGTCGGCGCTGCGCAGCATCGAACCGAGGTTGCGCGGATCGGTCACCCCGTCGCAGACCAGCAAAAAGGGATTCTTGACCTCGAGGAGTTCGTCAAGCGTCACGCCCTCGATCGGCGAGGCGACGGCCATCACGCCCTGGTGGCCCTCGGTGCGCGCTTCACGATCGAGGCGCGCCATAGAAACGATTTGCACCGGCACACGCTGACGGCGAGCTTCAAACTCGATGGCGTCGAGAATTTCTGCGGCGTCTTGCGCGTCGGCGATAAATATGCGCGACACGGTGCGACGACGGGCCTTCAAGAGTTCCAAGACGGCGTGGCGTCCCTCGACCTGATCACCGCCGAGGCCCTCTCGCTTGGGTGCGCGCGTCTCGTTCGGAGCGCGACGAGTTTGACCCGGCGCTCGCGTCCCCGGTCCGCGCCGCTGGGGGGGGCGCGGACTCATCGCTCCTCCAACAAGACCACGGCCGAGGCGCCGATGCCTTCGCCTCGCCCCAGTGCGCCAAGACCTTCCAGCGTCGTGGCTTTGACGGAGATGAGCGCGCCCACAACACTCGAGAGTTCGTGGCTCATCGCCGGAAGGTACAGCGCCAAGCGAGGTTGCTCGCACAAGATCGTCACGTCACCCGAACTCGCGCGAAAGCCCGCGTCGTGCACGAGCGCGATCGTGGACTCTAAGAGGTATCGCGACGACACGTCCTTATAGGCGGGGTCGCGATCAGAGAAGTGCCGTCCGAGGTCCCCGAGATTCGCGCCCCCCAAGAGCGCGTCACACAGTGCGTGGGTCGCGCAGTCCGCGTCGGAGTGACCACGAAGTCCCCTGGCGTCAGGAATCTCGACCAGTCCGAGCCACAGCGCGCGCGGCTCGTCGCTGAAGCGATGAACGTCAATGCCCTGACCAATTCTCACGACGACTCCGGGAGCAGTGCCGCGAGGCGCGAGGCGTCCTCGGGCGTGGTGACCTTCAGGTTCGCACGCTCGCCGGGTACCACGACGACAACGCCGCCGAGGGCCTCGACGAGGGCGGCGTCGTCACTCGCGTCACTCGCCGTGGCGTGCGCGCGCTCGAGAGCTTCGCGACGAAAGGCCTGAGGGGTTTGGACCGCGACGAGTTCATCTCGATCGAGTGTCGCCGCGACGGTCGTTGTTGCCGCGCCACGAACGACGCGCTTAATGGTGTCAGTGAGCGCGACGCCGGGTACGGCGCCGTCGGCGCCGTCGAGCACCGCTCGCACGACCGACGCGAATAAGGCGTCACTCGCGAGCGGACGCGCCGCGTCGTGGATGACGACGATCTCCACGTCACCCACCGCCGCCAACCCGGCGCGCACCGAGTCCGATCGGGTCGCACCACCGGTGACGATGACGTCCGCGCCTTCACCCGTTCCGTCGTAGTCCGCAGGCACGACGAGCACGACACGATTCGCAACGCCGCGCGAGGTGCGCACACCGCGCGCGGCCAGGGTTTCGTGCCCGAGTTGAGCGAACTGCTTTGGCGCGCCAAAGCGCTCGCCCCGACCCGCGGCCACGACGACGGCCGCCACGCGCACGATTACGGAAGTACGGAGGCGAGCTTTTCCTCGGCCGCTTCCGTGTCGACGTTGAGCGCGAAGGTCAGCTCCGAAACGAGAATCTGGCGAGCGCGAGTCAACGCCCGCGCTCAATCCCTTGTCCTTGTCACGAATAGAGAGGTTGCGCACGACTTCGGCGACCTGATAGATATCGCCCGAACGAAGTTTCTCCGAGTGGTTCTTAAAACGGCGAGACCAGTTGGTTGGCATACGCGCTTCTTTCTTGCGCAGTACGGCGAAGACCTCTTCGACCTCTTCGTCGTTAATGACGTCACGAAGCCCCACGGCCTCGGCGTTGGCGACGGGAACCATCAACACGAGGTCGGTGTAGGCGACTTTGAGCTTCAAATAGTCCTGTTTGACGTCAAACGCCGTCATTTTCTCGATCTTTTCCACGGTGCAGGCGCCGTGGTGCGGGTAGACGAGACGGTCACCCTTTTTGTACTTACGAGCCGTCATTACGGTGGTCACTCCTCGAGGACACCCCAAACAGTGGCTTAGGGGATTAGATATTCTACCAGAAAATGGCTAAACCGTGACTGGCTGAAGCGCGGCGAGGACCTCGCCAAGTGATCGACAGCGCTCGACCGTGAGCCCTTCGACGGGTTCGAGTTCACCCGCCGTTGGCACGAGCGCGCGCGCCGCGCCGAGGCGTTGGGCCTCGCGGAGTCGTCGAGTTAAATCGCTCACCGCACGCAGTTCCCCCGCGAGTCCGACTTCGCCAATGACCACGACGTCGCCACTGACGACGAAGCCCACCCTCGCCGAGGCGACGGCCAGCGCCAGCGCGGCGTCGGCGGCGGGCTCGCTCGCGCTCAATCCCGCCGCGGTGGTCGCGTAGACGTCGAGGCCCGCCACTTCGACTCCACAGCGAGCCTCGAGTACGGCGAGCAAGAGCGAGAGCCGCTGACTCGAGACCTGGTGCGCGACGCGACGCGACGGCCCACTCGCCGAGGCGACCAGCGCTTGAACCTCCACCAAGAACGAGCGCGAACCGTCACTCGTCACGGTCGTCACGACGCCCGCCACGGCGAGATCGCTGCCGGCGCGTAACTGTGAGGGATCGAGAGCACGCAGGCCCTCGCTCACCATCTCAAAGAGTCCCACCTCGCCCGTCGCGGCGAAGCGGTGCTTGAGCGCGCGCACCTCGCGCAGCGCACCTCGTCGATCACCCTCGATGCGCACGACCGTGTCGACGAGGTGTTCGAGTGCCCGCGGACCGGCGAGTTCGCCGTCTTTGGTGACGTGACCAATCATCACGAGCGCGACGCCCGAAGTTTTCGCGCGCGCACACAGTCGCTCCGCAACGCGGCGCACCTGGCTCACCGATCCCCCCGCGCCGACGCCTTCGTCGTCACGCAACGTGGACACTGAGTCGACCACCACGAGACGACGTCCCGACTCAAAGAGCCGCTCCACCTCTTCGACGTGGCTCAGCGCCGCAACGTGCAGATGCGCGGGTACCGCACCGAGGCGGCGCGCGCGTCGGGCGACTTGCGCGAGTGACTCCTCCGCGGAGGCGAGTACGACCTCGTGGCCCGCGCGCGCCAGGCTCATCAGCAGCGTCAACGCCAAGGTCGATTTCCCCACGCCGGGTTCGCCAAAGAGCAGCGTCGTTGATCCGGCGACGAGGCCCCCTCCGAGCACGCGGTCAAACTCGTCAACGCCCGTCGGCGTGAGCGCCGCGTCGTCGTCAACCAGGTCGAGCGCCCGCAGTGAGGTGCCGTAGGCGTTCTCGTGGGACGAACTCTCTTCGAGGGCGCCCCACGCGCCGCAGCTCGTACAGCGCCCCACCCACCGTGGCGCGTGCGCGCCACACTCACGACAGACAAAGAGCGGGTGCGATTTCATGGCCCCACGGTAGGTGGCGGCTGTGACGTGACCTAGGTCTTACGCGTTCGGTGACAGGTCTTCGAAGTCCACCGAGGGTGGTAGGCCCTCGACGCCCTCGAAGGTCAAGTACGGGCCATCGGCCCCTTCGGCGGCGTCGACGACAATGGTCTGACCGGCGTGGAACTCTTTGAAGAGAATCTTCTCGCTCAACGTGTCTTCGACGTACTGCTGGACCGCACGGCGCAACGGACGCGCACCCAATTCAGGGTCGTAGCCCTTGTCGGCCAAGAAGCCCTGCGCCGCGGCCGACAGCTCCAAACCGAGTCCCTGGACCGCGAGCTGGTCGCGCAGACGCGTGATGAAGAGATCGGCAATCGCGATGACTTCGTCCTTGGTGAGTTCGTGAAAGACGATGGTGTCGTCAATACGGTTAAGAAACTCGGGACGAAAGTGCGCCTTGAGGGCCTGGTGGACCTTTTCCTTCATCCGCTCGTGGCTCAACAAGTCCGAACTCGTCCCAAAGCCAATCGCCGCTTTGCGCAAGTCGGCCGTACCGAGGTTCGAGGTCATGATCAGAATCGTGTTCTTAAAGTCCACGGCGCGCCCCTGGGAGTCAGTGAGACGACCGTCTTCGAGAATCTGCAGCAGCGTATTGAACACGTCGGGGTGCGCCTTTTCGACTTCGTCGAAGAGCACGACGGAGAAGGGCTTGCGACGAACGGCTTCGGTCAGCTGACCACCTTCGTCGTAGCCGACGTAGCCCGGGGGCGAACCCACCAGGCGGCTCACCGAGTGCTTTTCCATGTACTCCGACATGTCGAGTTGAATGAGCGCGTCTTGATCGTCGAAGAGGAACTCGGCGAGCGTCTTCGCGAGTTCGGTTTTGCCGACGCCGGTCGGGCCGAGGAAGATGAATGACCCGCCAGGACGCTTGGGGTCCTTCAAGCCGGCGCGCGTGCGACGAATCGCCCGCGAGAGCGAGATCACCGCTTCGTCTTGTCCGATGATGCGCTTGTGGAGTTCGTCTTCCATACGCAACAACTTGGTGGTCTCTTCTTCGGTGAGTCGATAGACCGGGATGCCCGTCCAGTTAGCTAAGACTTCGGCGATGGTCTCTTCGTCCACGAGGTCAAAGGTCGCCCCGCCCGACGCCTTCACCGTCGCGTCGAGTGCTTCTTTTTTGGCGACGAGCTCGCGCTCTTGTTCGTCGAGGGCCTTCGCCTGCTCGATGGCGCCACTTTCCATCGCGGACTCTTTATCGCTACGCACGCGCGCGATGTCTTCGTCAAACTTCTTCGCCGCGGGCGGCGCGTCCATGCGGCGAATACGCAAACGGCTTCCGGCCTCGTCGATGAGGTCGATCGCCTTGTCGGGCAAGAAACGATCGGCGATGTAGCGGTCGGCCAAGTTCGCCGCCGCGATCAGCGCCTGGTCGGTGATCTTGACGGCGTGGAACTCTTCGTACACCTCGCGCAGACCCTTCAAAATCTCAATGGTCATCGCGACCGAAGGCTGTTCAACTTTCACCGGTTGAAAGCGGCGCTCGAGGGCGGCGTCTTTTTCGATGTGCTTGCGGTACTCGTCAATCGTCGTGGCGCCAACGGTCTGGAGTTCCCCACGCGCGAGCATGGGCTTCAAAATCGACGCGGCGTCAATCGCACCCTCGGCGGCGCCGGCGCCCACGAGGGTGTGAATCTCGTCAATGAACAAGATGATGTCGCCACGAGTACGAATCTCTTTCAGGACCTTCTTCAAGCGCTCTTCAAAATCACCGCGGTAGCGTGAGCCCGCAACGAGCGCACCGAGATCGAGCGTGTAGAGCTGCTTATCGGCCAAGGTGACCGGGACCTGGTTGGCCACGATTCGCTGGGCCAAGCCCTCGACGATGGCGGTCTTGCCGACGCCGGGCTCGCCAATCAAGACCGGGTTGTTCTTGGTGCGTCGTGAAAGCACCTGCATGACGCGCTCAACCTCTTTTTCACGCCCGACGAGTGGGTCGAGACGACCTTCACGCGCGAACTGGGTCAAGTTGCGCCCGAACTGATCAAGGACGGCCGAGCCGCCCTGGCTCTCGGAGTCGCCCTTGGCGCCCGAACTCACGCCCGCGGCGTTGGACTCTTTGCCGGCCTGACCCGACATCATTTGAATCACTTGGGTGCGCACGCGCGCCATGTCGGCGCCGAGGTCGTTCAAAACCTGAGCGGCGACGCCTTCGCCCTCGCGGACGAGACCGAGCAGCATGTGTTCGGTGCCGATATACGAGTGGCCCAGTTGGAGCGCTTCACGCAGTGAGAGCTCCAGCACCTTTTTGGCGCGCGGGGTAAAGGGGGGCGAACCCGGCGACGGGTTAGTGTTCGCCCCGATCGCTTCTTCAACCTTCTCTCGTACGACGTCAAAACTGACCCCCAGGGCGTCGAGGGCCTTCGCCGCGACACCCTCGCCCTCACGGATGAGGCCCAGCAAGATGTGTTCGGTCCCGATGAAGGCGTGATTAAGGTCACGGGCCTCTTCCTGGGCGAGCACTAACACTCGGCGGGCACGGTCAGTAAAACGTTCGAACAA
>NCBD01000220.1 GCA_002255315.1 Actinobacteria bacterium 21-64-8
CCTCTCGACAAGAGCATCCCTCATTCAGTGACTGACAGTAAGCATACTGTCTGCATGGGACCCCTGGACGAAACCGCCGCCGAACTGATCGACTTTCGCCACTCGCTGCACCAGTGCCTGAACCCCTGGGGCGACGCGCTCTTCGAGCTGTGCGACGCGGTGCTGTGTTCGCCCTCTCGCGTTGACTGTGTGCCGGCACTCAGCCTGGAGCCGGAGTTTCGTCGCAGTCACGGTTCGCTCTATAAGGCGCTGGCGGGGGGCGAGGTCAACGAGGAGCAGCTGCGACGTCTCCTCATTGATCACCGGCCCAAGGAGTGGCCGAACGTCTTTGCGCTCGACGCGTCCACCTGGGCGCGACGAGACGCCGAGACTAGCCCCGAACGGGGCTTTCACTACTCGTCCTCGCAGCACTCGGGCTCCAAGCCCATCGTGCCCGGCTGGTCCTTCCAGTGGATCAGCCAACTGGACTGGGCCAACGATTCGTGGACGGCACCGCTCGACGCGCTGCGCATCACGCCAGCTGAGAACGCCACCGACGCCACAATCCGCCAGGTCCGTCGCCTCGTGGCGACGCTCGAAGAGAGTAACGGCGTTGGCGCGTCACCGCTGTTCGTCTTTGACGCGGGCTATGACCCCATCGCCATGGGTGACGGACTGTCGGGGGTGAACGCCCAGGCCCTCGTGCGCATCAGTTCCAAGCGGGTGTTCCACTTCGATCCGGCCCCACCATCGGGTGGCCGCGGTCGACCACCGCGTCACGGGGCACGGTTCGCCCTTTCGAGTCCCGAGACCTGGACCACTCCCGACGCCGAGCTCGACTCTCACGATCTGCGCTATGGAGGAGTCAACGTGCGGGTGTGGCACGGGCTGCATCCCCAGTTGATGGCCCGGGGTCGCTGGGGCAAGTCGGGCCCGCTGCCGATCATTCGTGGCAGCGTCATTCGCGTCGACGTTGAACACTTGCCCAAGGGTTCGACGGGAGTGAAGAAGACCCTCTGGTTGTGGTGGTCGGGACCGGACGAACCCGACCTCGATCTCTGCTGGCGGGCCTACCTGCGACGCTTCGACATCGAGCACACGTTTCGCTTCGTCAAGAACACGCTCGGCTGGACCACGCCGGCACTACGAACACCCGAGCAGGCCGAACGCTGGACGTGGCTCGTTCTCGCGGCCTATACCCAACTTCGTCTCGCTCGTGAACTTGTCGAAGACCTCCGACTGCCCTGGGAGAAACGCCGTCACTCTTCGCGACTCAGCCCCGTGAGGGTTCGCCGGGGATTTCCCCGACTGCGTGCGCAGATCGGTACTCCGGCGCATCCACCGAAATTCACCAAGCCCGGTCCCGGGCGTCCCAAAGGCACCCAAAAACCACCGAGAACTCGCTACCCGGTGGTCAAGAAAGCAGCGTGA
>NCBD01000098.1 GCA_002255315.1 Actinobacteria bacterium 21-64-8
CGTCCTCTCAGACCAGCTATCCGTCGTAGCCTTGGTGGGCCGTTACCCCGCCAACAAGCTGATGGACCGCGAGCCCCTCCCGAAGCGAAAAAACATTTCCTCTTCTTATCATGCGATAAAAAGAGGACATCCGGTATTAGCACCGGTTTCCCGGTGTTATCCCAGTCTTCGGGGCAGGTTGCTCACGTGATACTCACCCGTTCGCCACTAAATCTTCCAGAGCAAGCTCCTTGGATTCCGTTCGACTTGCATGTGTTAAGCACGCCGCCAGCGTTCATTCTGAGCCAGAATCAAACTCTCCATCAAGATTCGTTGAGAACCGAAGTTCTCCCGTAATCAGAGAGCCAGATGGACGACTCTAAGTTCCATCTGACAACAGCGAGTACCACGGGGTGGCCTCGCTGCCTACTGCAATTTTTGACGACCGACGCGAACCTTTAGAGAGGTTCATCGTCGCCCGTACTGGCTTTTGGCTCTCGTTCTTCCGTTTTCAAGGAGCGACAACACACACGAGCAAGCTCGGAGGTGCGAAGTACACCCTCGGGAATTGCTTCCCGAAGTCCGCCACCAGGTCGCCCCGGTGAGGGAATACCACTTTAACAGCGCGGTCTGCCTCACACAAATCGTGTTGGCCGCCGTCTCTGCGGGTGGGTTAGTAACTATAGCAGACGGAAATACCATCCATGGCATTTACGTGCCGGCGACGCCGCTTTCGTTGGCGTACTCAACGAACGCGCAGAGCGTTGAGATCAATCGCATCCCCTCGAGGTCGTTCGCGCGCGAATTCAAGAGCGCTTCGGTACACACCAACCAGGCCAAACAGCGCGCCCGACTGACCGCCACGTTCAAGCGATTACGCGAAAAGAGAAACTCGGGACCGCGTGGCATATCGACCGCGGACGAGGTGGTCATGGTAAAGAAGACCACCGGCGCTTCACGCCCTTGAAACTTGTCGACCGTGCCCACCTGGACGCCGCGGAGCCCGCCCGCTTCGAGTGCGTCTCGCAAGACACGAACCTGATCGTTGTAGGGCGCGACCACCATGAAATCCTGTGGTCGAAGAGCGCCAACGACTCCCTCTTGATTTGTCCAAGGTGTACCGAGCAGTGCACGCACTTGATCTACGACGAGGACCGCTTCTTCGGGCGATTCGGTGGATCGGCCCTCGTGGTGCGCCTCGAGCCAACGAAGACCAGTACCCACAACCGTCGTTTGTTGTTCGCACGACGGGTGACTTGTGAGGCGCCCTTCGTAGATCTGATTCGAGATAAAACGACAGATAGAGGGGTGCATACGGCGCGTCTCGGACATAAAGACGCCCTCGTTCGACGGAATCGTGGCGTGCTCTCCGAGGAGATGTTCGAGCACACTCGCGCCGGCGCCGTTGGGGTGGACGGCTTTGGCGACTTGCGAGAGCTGCAAGGGATCACCGAGCAGCAGCATGTTGCGCGCGCCACTCGAAGCGGCGACGGCGTCGGCGAGGCTGAGTTGTCCGGCCTCGTCGACCACCAAGACGTCGACGGGGCGTTGGCGAAGTTCACCGCGCGACCAGAGCCAGGCTGTGCCGCCAATGAGGTTGTACGTGTCACTTGATAACGCGTCGGCTTTATTCGTGTACGTCGCGAAGTCGAGTGAGACGTCATTCGTCGAACGCCAACGAAGTGCGTGCAGCGACGCGGCGTCGTCGTGCTCAACAAAGACTCGATGCGTCGCACTCATGAGATGATCGATGGCCAAATTTCCCGTCGAGACGACGCCCACGCGAAGACCAGATTTAATCAGTCGGTAGATGACGTGAGATCCGCTGTAGGTTTTGCCCGTGCCGGGTGGGCCCTGGAAGGCAACGAAACTTTCGTCCAACTCACCCACCCACTCGTAAATCTGCGCCAAGTCATCGTGAAAGACCCCACCACGCGGTCCCGCGCCGTGACGAAAACGAGGGCGCTCCGCGTCAAGGAGCGCCATCGAGAGTCGACTCGCTTCGCCGTGGGTGACTGGGTCGAGCACTTGGCGCGCCAGATCCTTCAACGCCGCCAGTTTGCTTCCCGGCGCAAAGTCCTCGTAGAAGGTCAAATTACGTGGAGTCGCGCCCACTTCGTCTTGAAAGGCTCCCCACACGACCGAGACCTCACGATGTTCAACGTCGAGTCGACGCAACGACGCGAGTCCGTGACGCTGATCAACGCTGGAAAAAGCCACCTTTTGATTGGCGGGAAAGAACTTGGGATCGACTGCTTGCTCGGGGTAGGTCAGCACGAGCGCTTTATTTCGCTCGCGACCCTGTGGCTCCTCCATCCGCACGACTTCGAGACCCGCGAGATATTCGGGTTGATCAAAGAGCTCGACGGCGTCGCCGTCGAGCGTGGCAAAGCGAGGCGTCATGTCCGCCGTTCGTTCGCGGCGCCAATAGTTCAACAGATCGCCCAGTAAGTACTCAGGCGTGCCGACGTCAAACTCGTGGAGCGCTTCAACCAGTACGTCGGTATCGAATTCGTACTGCTCGTTCGTCACGAAGGCGTCACGCCAGGGCATCGTCGAAGGACGTTGCTTGACTAACCAGTCGCGCAGCGCCAAGGTCGAGGCGACATCGTCGCGGTTGTAGCGCGCGATGTCGGCGAGAATTTCGTCTCGAGGCGACTTGAGCCAATGTTCGTACTCCACGACCGCACCGGCACCTTGCTCGATGCCCGCGACCCGATGAAAGTCCACCAAATGCTCGAGGTGCTTCAGGCCGTACGACTCCGTGCCCACGCGCACCGCGTTACGGGCTACCACGAAGAGATCTACGAAGAGACCCGTCTCGTCAAGGGACGCGAAGAGGTTCGCGTCGTCGGCATCATTCATGAGTCGTTCCATCGTGGATCGTTCAGTGTGGTTGTAGTGGTACACGTGCATCTTCGGCCAGCGTTCGCGACGATCGCGGAAAAACTCCACGAGCCCGCGAATCATGAGCTGTTGATCGTGCAGCGAGTGCGCCCAACGTTCGTCGTAGCACCACTCCCCCGCCTCGTCGCGGTAGTACAGACCTGCGAGAAACATCAACTCGTGTTGCGGCGTCCAAAATGGGTCGCCCTCAAAATCAAAAAAGACGTCGCCGTCATCGGGTTCGGGCATCTGCTCGAATCCACGTCCGTAGTGCGGATCCTCACTAGGCACGATCAATTCGAAAGGCGGCGGCGCGTCGGGTTCTTCTCGTGCGCCGAGTTGCAGGGTTGCTTGACGAACGAGACGTTCGAGTTTCTCGTCGCGCAGGCGAGGCACCGGCTCACGTCGCGTCGAGAGTTCGACCATCGTGCGCACACCGGCGGCCTCGAGCCGCTCGCGTTCTTCTTGACGCGAGTTCGCGACAAACGTCAGCGAGTCCTCCGCTCGCCACTGCGCCTCGCAGTGGGTGTAGTACTCGCAGTACTCGCACGTGTCGCACAGCTGCGGACGCGTCATGGTCGCGGCGACGTCGTCGCTCAGGAGGTCTTCAAGTTGAACGCGGAGGCGGCGCCAATAGGGCAAAAACTCTTCGACCAGTAGCGCCTGCGTGGTGCCCGATCCGAGCCACAGATGCATACGCTTAGGAGGGCGACCGAGCAGTGCGCCAATTGCCTCGGCGTAGAAGCACAACTGCAAGACGTGTCCGGGTTTGGCCTTCGTGCGCGAGAGCTTCGCGTCGACGGGTTCGAAGTGAGCACAGCCGTCCTCAGGATTCTCAACTCGGACGAGAAAGTCGGCGATACCCCGGATACCGTCGTAAATCATCGGCATCTGGTAAATCACGTCCACGTCGAGTTCGAGTGGATTGCCGACGCGGCGCACCCAATTCTCGAAGGACTCGTTCGCGTTTCGCCCCGGCACTTGGTACACGTGTCGCCCCATGGACTCGTAGTCCTCGAGACACGCTCGTTCATGCTGTGCGCCTTTTTCAACTAAGACCTCTGCGAGGTCGCTCAACGTATTTGGGCGCAGCACCAACGTACCCGTCGACACTTCGTTACTGAGGCTGAGCGAATGCGCGCAGCCCAGCCACGACGTGATTTTGGAGGGCGTGAGAAGACGGTCACTCATTGCCGAGTCCCGTGCAGCAGTAGTAAGCGTGAGTGGTCACGCCTGCAGTCTGGCCTATAAGTGTGACACGTCGCCCACGCGCTGGCGAAGCAGCGACCTTGCTTCATCGAGTCGCGCGCGTTGCGCACTGGCCGCACGAGGTCCGCTCGCGCCCGGCGAACGGCGTTGCTCAAGCGACGTACCGGGCGCAAAAAGGTGAGCCAAGTGCGCGAGATCTGGATCACCACTCACCACGTCGCGTAACGTTCGCCGCGACCCCACGGCCTCTCCAACCAAGCGCCCGACTCGCTCATGGGCGCTACGAAAGGGCTCGCCTCCGGCGACGAG
>NCBD01000221.1 GCA_002255315.1 Actinobacteria bacterium 21-64-8
GGCGGCCCCGGACGGCGATGTTCGGGGCGCGTAACGCCGTAGTTCGACATCTTGCGTTTGACAACCCGGGCGTTGGTGCGGTGACGCCTCGGGTCGAGAAGTTCGAACAGCATCTCCGAGGTCGCCTGGTGGTGTGCGTCGTCAAGTACCTGAGGGGGAAAAACCCGGGTGGGATGCCGTTGTGCGGCGTGCCACCCGGAGGGTGCGAGTGAAACTGATCCGATCGGGGTCAGCGTCCGCGCCGAGCGCCACCGAGTGCATCAGCCAGCGGATGGCGTAGTGCACGCAGAAGTAACCGTAGACCTCTTGGAGCACGCCCTCGGGCATCTTCGAGCGCAACACGACACGCGCACTGCGCTGGTGGGTCTTTAACTCATCGAACGCGGATTCGATCTCCCAGCGCTCGGCGTAAAGGCCAGCGAGCTGCGCCGCGGAAGCGACCGTGGGATCGAGGATCGTGGTGAGCAGGCGATAGGTGGTGTCGTCGGCGCCTTCGCCACCGAGTGCGTACTCGACCACGCGCAGCGTGACGGCGTTGGTGTCGTGGCGGCGATCCTTCAAGCTCGGATAGATCACTGAGAGAAACGAACCGTCCGAAAGACGCTGGCGCAGGGGAAGCGAGTGGCTTGACTTGGTGCGCCACAACAGGTCTGCCCCGCTCGCCGAAGCCTTGGTCCACAAGGAAAAGCTGAAGAATCCCCGGTCCGCGAGGACCAACATGTCCGGTCCCATCGAGTCAACGAGGTTCCCCACGAGGCGATGTTCGCTGTCGCGGTAGCGACCGATTGCGACATCGACGATCGCGTGGGTCGCGCACTCGGCGAGGGCCACCACGCGGATCTGGGGAAAGGCCCCGACACCCCCTGGACCCTTCGAGCCGGGACGTCCAAAGGCCGCGTCGTTGGCCACGGTGTCGGCGACGTCGAGGCACGTGCCATCAATCGCCATGAGCCGGCGTCCCTTGAACCACGCGCCTCTGGTGCGCTTTGTCGCCATCGGCGTCGCGGTCTCTTTGAACAGCACCTCGAGTGGTGTGGAACCCAGGCGCATGCGCGCCTTGAACAGCGCAGCCTTGGTGGGCACGTTCCAGGCGTGGGCCCAGTCGCCGGCCCAGCTGAGCCCCTCAACGAGCATCCGCATCACCTCCTCGTAGGAGGACTGGCTGAAGAGGGCCAGACCGAGCACGTAGTAGACGACGACCCGGGCGGGCAGCAGTCGGTGGCGTTTCTCGGTCCGACCCGATTCTTCGATCACGCGATCGACCAGCTCCGGCGGGAATACCCGGGTCAACACGCCAATGGAGATGTGATCGGAAAGGCGCTGATCAGTCTCCGGCTTCACCCACCCCGCGCGCGGCATGTCCCCAGAATACCACTTCAGTCCTTAAGTAAACGGTATTGGGGCTAG
>NCBD01000222.1 GCA_002255315.1 Actinobacteria bacterium 21-64-8
GGAGCAGCGACGATCAGATGTAATCCGGCGCAGGAATCCGAACTTCGCTTCCCTACGGGTTTGAAAGAGCGACAAAAGGTGCCTGAGCGATCGGACATCGAAAATACCCGCTGACCTTGGCGAGCGTTGTAATTATGACGAGAAGTGGGCGCTAGTGTCTTGCGCGGACCCCTTTGAAATGATCCACCGCTAACGAGAGTCCCGATGCTCCAGAATGGAGCCAGGAGGACAGCATGAAGAAGAGGCGTCACACCCCCGAACAGGTGATCAGAAAACTCGCCGAAGGCGACAAACTGCTCAACCAGGGCGAGGATCTGGCCGAGGTCTGCCGACAGCTCGAAATAGCCGAGTCGACCTGGCATCGCTGGAAGGCTCAATACGGCGGGATGAAGGCGAACGACGCCAAGCGACTGAAGGAGCTCGAGACCGAGAACGGACGCTTGAAGCGGATCGTCGCCGACCTCACGCTCGACGTCGACATGCTGAAAGAGGTCGCCAAGGGAAACTTCTAACCCCGAACGCCCGCCGTCGAGCAGTCAACATGCTCGAGGAATCGTTCGGGGTGAAAGAACGCCGGGCCTGTCGGGTGGTGGGTCAGCACCGCTCGACCCAGCGCCTCGAGGTGCCGCTACCCACCGATGACGAGAAGGAGCTGCGCCGCTGGCTTGTCCAGTTCGCCAAGGACCACCCCCGCTGGGGTTGGAAGCGGGCCTATCAGCACCGGCGCCGCGAGGGACACCGGGTGAACAAGAAGCGCATCCAACGCCTGTGGCGCCTAGAGGGCTTGAAGGTTCCCTATCGAAAGCGCAAGAAGCCCCTTCGCGGACTCGGCGTGCACGTCGGGGCCATGAGTCCGATCCGACCCAACGCCATCTGGGCGATGGACTTTCAGTTCGACGAGACGAGAGACGGACGTCAACTCAAGCTGCTCAACATCCAGGACATCTTCACGCGCGAATGCCTGGCGGTGCACGTGCGCAGGTCCATCACCGCCGACGATCTGATGACCGTGCTCGATCGCCTCGTGGCCCGACACGGCGCGCCGACGTTCCTGCGTTGCGATAACGGTCCCGAGTTCGCGGCCTTCGCCATCGCCGACTGGTGTCGGTTTAACAACGCCTCGACCACGTTCATCGACCCCGGCTCGCCCTGGCAGAACCCTTACGTCGAAAGCTTCAACAGCCGGGCCCGCGATGAGCTCTTTGCCCGGGAGATCTTCGACAGCATCCTGGAAGCCCGGGTCCTCTATGCCGACTGGTGCTGGTCCTACAATCACCTGCGACCACACAGCGCTCTCAACTACCAACCACCAGCGGCCTTCGCCAAGGCATTCAGTCAGCAGTAACTCTCACTCAGACTGGACCGACTTTCGGGGTCCCCTCAAAGTCGGCGCGCCGGCCGAG
>NCBD01000099.1 GCA_002255315.1 Actinobacteria bacterium 21-64-8
AGGAGCTCCAGAAACTCGCGATCGGTTGGCGCCGGCGGATCGCAAATGCGAGCGCCACGGCGACGAAGAGTGCGAGGAACACCAATGCGCTCTTTAAATATCCCAGACCCAGCGTCGCCGCAGTTTCGTCGCCCACCGCGGTCCCCAGTGCAAAGGTCGTCGTTACGCTCAACCAGTAGAACAGTTCGCGCCGCGACGTCGTGATGGAGTGAATCGACAGCGTGCCCTCGAGGCGACGCCAGGTGAAAAAGACCGCCGCGAGCGCCAGCGCGAAGACGACGCTCGACACCGCGTACGGCACGCCCAGTCCTACGTGGACGACGTCGGCGCACATCGTGCCAAAGACGCTCACCATCACCACGGCGAACCAGTACGTGAGCGTCTCGTAGCGTGGCGACTTCAACTGCGCGTAGAGCGCGCCGGCAAACACCGCGGCGGCCACGAGCACCGCGACTTCGGGATTAAAGCGGTGGACGAAGTAGTCCGACGTCGCCTCACCCATGCCCGTACTTAAGAGTTTGAGGTACCAAAACTGCGCCGTAACCTCGGGCACTTTGGAGGAGGCGAATCGCCACGACCAGTAGCGGTGGGCGTGGCGTGGGCTCATGACTCCAGAGCGTGTCGCGCTAAGAAACGTTCGGGGTCCACCGCGATAAAGAGGGCCTTCGCCGAGGCGACTTCGACGTCGTTAGCCGTCACGCTCGAGACGAGACGTAGCTTTCGCCCGTCGCGATGATCGAGCCAGGCGCGCGCGACGATCGGCGTGTCAATCGGCGTCGGCGCGTGGTAGGAGATATCGAGTCGACCGGTGAAGGCCAAGAGATCGTGCAACGCGAGTACGAGGCCCATGGTCTCGTCGATGAGCGCGGCGACGATGCCCCCGTGCGAGCGACCGGGCGCACCCTCGAAGGCCTTGCCCAGACTCACTTCCATAAAGGCCGTCTCGCCTTGACGCCAGAGCGTGGCCCCGAGACCCATGGGGTTTGCGTTGCCCGAGACGATCGAGTCGGCAAAGAGCTGGTGACGCACGTGACGACCTTCTTCGGGGATTGCCATTTTGAAGTCCTCGAAGGAGGACGCCATCGCGCGCGTGCGTGGTGGCGAGCCGGCGACGATGTCGCGCAGCGCCGCGAGGTGCTCGGCAAAGCGTGCGAATTGCTCGTCGCTCAACTCGTGGGCCACAAACTCGTGACCGAGTTCGCGCATCACCCCCGCCACGTCGGCGCGTAAGTCGTCGCTCATTAACTGGCGCTAGAGAACTCGTCAGCGACGCGAAGCGCTCGATCGAGTCGGGCGAGACCGTCGCGGGCTTCTTCGTCGGTGATGGTGCACGGGGGCACCACGTGGAGACGATTGAAGTTGGCGAAGATGAGGAGCTGTTCGTCGCGACAGGCGGCGATCACGGCGTTCATCGCGGGTGAACTCTGGCCGTAGGGGGCAAGGGGTTCGCGCGTCGCGCGGTCGCTTACGAGTTCGAGTGCGAAAAAGACGCCGAGACCTCGAACGTCACCAATCACGCGATGGCGCGACGCGAGTTCCGCGAGCCCCGGACGCAAGACGTCGTCGCCGAGTCGTCGGGCGTGTTGGACGAGACCTTCGCGTTCCATTGCGTCGATGGTCGCTACGGCCGCGGCGCACGCGAGGGGGTGACCAGAGTACGTCAGCCCGCCCGGGTAGACACGTTCGTTAAAGGTCGCACTGACGGCTTCGTTCAACACGACGCCCCCGAGAGGTACGTAGCCCGAATTCACGCCCTTGGCAAAGGTGACGAGGTCGGGTTTGACGTCGTGGTCGAGGTAGGCAAACCACGACCCCGTCCGACCAAAGCCGCACATGACTTCGTCGGCGATGTAGACAATGCCGAAGCGGTCACAGAGCTCGCGCACCCCGCGCAAGTAGCCCGGCGGGGGCACCATGATGCCCGCGGTACCGGGAATGGTCTCGAGGATGATCGCGGCGATCGTTGCGGGACCTTCGAAACGGATGGTCTCTTCGAGGTGTTCGAGGGCGCGCTGGCACTCTTCTTCCTCGGTGCGCGCGTAAAAGTGCGAGCGGTACAAAAACGGACCGAAAAAGTGTACGACGCCCGCGGCACCTTGGTCGTTGGCCCAGCGCCGTGGGTCGCCGGTGAGATTGATCGACGTCGCCGTCGCGCCGTGGTAGCTGCGATAGGCGGCGAGCACCTTGGGCCGACCCGTGTGCAGTTTGGCCATGCGCACCGCGTGTTCGACGGCTTCGGTGCCGCCGTTGGTGAAAAAGACCTTGGCGGCGCCGGCAAACGACCGCTCGAGAATACGCTCGGCCGCTTCGTAGCGCTGCTGGTATCCGTGCTGGGGCGCGATGGTCGTGAGCACACCGGCTTGGTCTTGAATCGCGGCTACGACGCTTGGATGTTGGTGGCCAATGTTGGTGTTGACCAGTTGCGACGAGAAGTCGAGGTACTCGGTGCCGTCTTCGGCCGTGACGTACACCCCGTGGGCGCTCTTGACCATCAAGGGATTGAGCGTTGCCTGCGCGGACCAAGAGTGAAAGACCGACGCGCGTTCACGCTCAATACTCGATAGGGACGAACGATCGGTGGCCATGAGCATTACTCCTGTTACTCCCGCATCAACTCGCCCCACGATTCGTCGACGAAGAGAGGACTGTGTCCGCAATTCTAGTGCTGAGCGTTGGCGCCAAGTTCGAGGGTATTCGAGGCGGCAGTCGCCCGTGGCCTACGTCACCGGTGGCGCCGTGACTCGCCGCGTTGCTAGCGTCGCGACGTGAGCAGCTCTCGTGTGCCCGGTGGCGTGGTGCATACCCTTCCCGCCGACTTACGCGACGTCTTGAGCGCGAATCCAACGGCACTGGAGGCGTGGCGCGACATTACGCCGCTCGCTCGAAACGAGTTCATTTGCTGGGTCGAAGACGCGAAGCAAGAAACTACCCGTGCCCGACGCATTCGGCGCACCAAAGAAGAACTTGAAGAAGGTCAACGACGACCTTGTTGCTGGCCGGGCTGTAAGCACCGCGAGCGCACCGGACACTAGGACGCAACTCCCTCGCCACGGAGGAGTTTTCGTCGGGCCACGAGTCTCACGAAGTCGTCGCCCGCGTCGAGCGGGCTCGGTGCCGTGGCCGCGGCGACGATCACGGCGTCTGCGCCGTGCGAGCCGACCGAGCGCCGCGTGAATGAAGTGGACGACACCGGTACCGCGGGGGTGATTCGCGATGCGCAAGAATCACTCCATCGTTGAAGACGGGTGGTCACATGCGGCACGGACTCTTTCTCCCTCCCTTTGATGGCCTCGCGGACGTCGAGCGCCTTGCCGACCTCGCGGTGTTGGCCGAAGAGGTCGGCTGGGACGGTTTCTTTCTGTGGGACCACTTGCGCTACGCCGAGCCAGTGCGCGACATTCTCGATCCCTATATATGTCTGGCCGTCATCGCCGCTCGGACCTCGCGCCTCACGTTGGGGCCTATGGTCACCCCGTTGATTCGTCGTCGTCCGCAGGTTGTCGCTCGCCAGGCAGTCTCCCTCGATCGACTCTCGAAGGGCCGCCTCGTGATGGGTTTTGGAATCGGCGACGACTACCCAGGAGGAGACCTTGCCTGCTTTGGTGAGTTAACCGACGCGCTCGCGCGCGGTCGTGCGTTGAACGAAGGACTGGCTATGTTTCAGGGCTTGGTGTCCGGCGAGGAGGTTAACTTCTCGGGCGAGTTCTATCGGGCCGAGGGGGTGGCGTTCCAGCCCGGGGCCCATCGTCCCCACGGCATTCCGGTGTGGACCGCGGGCCGGTGGCCAAACGCCGCGCCCATCCGTCGCGCCGCGCATTTCCAAGGGATGATGGTGATCCAAATGACCGAACCTTCGCAGGTCACCGAGTTGAAGCGCCAGTTGGTAGCGGCGGGGGCTGACCTCGAGCACTTCGACATCGTGGTGTGGGGTGGGCGTGACGAAAAAATGGTCCGCCGTGATGACGATCGCTACGCGCAGTGGGCGCAAGCCGGTGTGACGTGGTATCTCACGGGCCCGGGTCCCTTCGACCTCGTTTATGCAGAAGTCCGCGATTTCGTGTCGGCCGGTCCTCCTCGCTACGTGTCGACGGTCGGGCCCTGAGGAGTTCGGAGCCTTCGTGGTGGGGCACTCGGACAAATGGCAGAGGTCCTCATCAGGGGCGGTGAAAGTCGTCAACCCACTGGGGCGTCGCGGGCTTCACGGGAGACGACCACGACGAATGCACTGGTTCGTCACCGACCGCCTGGAGGATCTCGAGCTTCACACCATAGAGAAGAATTGAGGGTCCAGACTCCGCGTCATCACCGGTAGTCATCGCAAACGACGCTTTGATACCTCGCCGCACGCGAGGGTCTCGCTACCGAA
>NCBD01000100.1 GCA_002255315.1 Actinobacteria bacterium 21-64-8
GGGCCCTCGTGAGGCTCGCCCGATTAGACCCCGCCGAGCACGAGGTCGGCGACGAGGGCGCGGTGGTCTGAACCGACGTCGAGGGCCCGTGAGGCTTGGGTGGTGATCTCTCCGCGACTGAGCAGGTGATCGATCTGGCTGTGGGCCCGGTAGGCCGGCCAGGTCTTCGCCCGCACGCGGCTCTGGTAGCCCGGGAGCATGGGGCGAAGGAGGGGCCGCCAGCAGTTGAAGTCTCCACCGAGCAGGAGCGGCTCCGGGCCCAGTTGATCGAGGTAACGGCGTACTCGGGCGTACATCCGGGGCGAACCGTGGGAGAGGTGGGCGCCGTGCAGGGCCGCCACGGTGAGCGGGTGGCCGTCGACCTCTAGTCGAGCGAGGAGGAGGACCCGGCTCACCCGTTCGCGGGGGAGTCGCCCGAGATCGATGACCTCCACCGGGCCGGGGTAGCGCGAAACGAGACTCAGTCCCCACTCGCCGGACTCGTGGACCGGGTGGGTCTGGCGAAACTTGCGCTGGGCCCGTGAGAGCTGACGGTGTTCGGTGAGGTTGATACCCCGTTCCCCGGTGAAGTGGGCGAGGGGGGGCTGCCAACTAGAACCCCCCGACGCGCTCTCAATTCGTTCGCCGCGCGCGAGGGGGGCGAAGTGACCCCGCAGTCCGGCCGCGTCTAACTGGGCCACCATGTCCAATGTCTCGCCGCGCCAGGACTCGGGAAGGATGGCGATATCGGGGGCGAGATCGATCACGCGTTCGAGTGCGCCGGTCGCGCGACCCCACCCGTCGACTCCGGCGTGGAGGTTAAACGTCGCCACGCGCATTGCTCAAGGCTACCGAGGCGCCGCGCACGATGTGGCAGTCTCTACGGGTGGAATCTGTCGACGTGACCTTTGGACCTCGACTCTGGTGGGTCGACGCCTTCATTGGCGAGCACGAGTACGGCAACCCGGCGGTGGTCATCTTGCTCGAACGGCCCCTGCCCGACGACGAACTCCAACAAATTGCCCACGAGATGGGTGTCTCAGAGACGGCGTTCGTGCGTCGCGCGGGCGACCAATGGTCGCTGCGCTGGTTTACACCCACGACTGAAGTGGATCTCTGCGGACACGCCACGCTCGCGACGATTCACGTATTGGCGCGCGAGCTCGGGGTGCCCAGTGGCGAGTTTTACTTTCAAACGCGCTCGGGCGTGCTCTCGGGTCGAGCGCTGCGCGACGGGTTGTTGGGCATGGATCTGCCAAGAAGTTTCGTCGAGCCGGTCGGCGTGGACGTGGTGAACGGCGTCTTTGGCGACGTGCGCGAGGTCTACCAAGCAGGTGCTCAAAGCGTGATCGCGGTCGTGGAGGACTACGCCGCGCTGTGCGCGCTGAACGTCAATCCCATTGACCTGTTCTTCGTACCTGGTGCACTCGTGATGGCGGTCTGTGAAGGTGGACCCGGTGTCGACGTGTCCATTCGCGTCTTCGCGCCACGTCTCGGGTTGGGGGAGGATCACGTCACGGGCAGTGCCCTCTGCGCGCTGGCGCCGTGGTGGGTGGAGCGTTCGGGTTCGCCGACCTTATCGGTACGCCAGGCTTCGGCCCGTGGCGGCATCATGCACGCGCGACTGTTCGAACGCAACGTCGAAGTCGCCGGGCTCGCGAGGACTTTCTTTGGCGGTGAGTTGCGGATATGAGCGACCTGGGCCCCGGCGAGCGAACTCGCGTGCGCCGCTTGGCGCAGAAGGCTCGCTACGACGCCACGACGATTCACGGCGTCTTTGACCAAGCCGCCTTTTGTTACGTCAGTGCGGTCGTCGAGGGACTCGCTTTGTCGCTACCAACGCTGCACGCGCGCGAAGGTGCCACGATTTACCTCCACGGCAGTCAGTCCAACGCCCTACTGCGCGCCGCGTTGCGCGCGCCGCGCACCGCAGTCAGTGCGACCATCATGGACGGCCTTCGCCTCGCGCGAAGCGGATTTGAGTCCTCCGTGGCCTATCGCTCAGTGGTCGCCATTGGTCCCGCGCGCGAAGTGGTTGCCCTGGACGACAAACAACGCATTCTCGACTTGATGATTGAGCACGTGCTTCCCGGGCGAAGCCGTGAGGTGCGTCCCGTGAGCGAGCGAGAACTGCGCTTGACGCTCGTCGTGGCGATTGACGTCGACGAGGCGTCGGCCAAAGTCTCCTCGGGGCCAACCGACGACAGTGACGACGATCTCGCGCTGCCCATTTGGGCGGGCGACGTACCGGTGCGTCTCGTCTATGGCACCCCTGCACCGGACGTACGTGGCGCGATGGCCTCACAGATGATTCCGCTCGCCGAGTCAGTGCGGCGACTCTTCGAGCCTCGTGACTAAGTTCGAGGGACTCCGCGCTCAGTTGGGCCAGATTGACCCGGTCGACGAGCGTGAGCGCTCCTCGATCGTGGCGACGCGGGCGCGCTTGGACTGGGGTGACGACGTCTTTTCAGAAACGGCGAACGACCATCACGTCACCGCGTCGGCTTTTGTAATTTCGTCTCGAGGCGTTATCTTGCACCGTCATCGGCGACTGGGCATCTGGGTACAACCCGGTGGTCACGTTGACGCCGGGGAAACTCCCGAATTAGCCGCGCGACGTGAGACGCTTGAAGAAACGGGCCTCGAGGCTCGTCACGTTGATCCCCCCACGCTCTTTCACGTTGACGTCCATCCCGGCCCGCGAGGTCACACCCACTACGACCTTCGCTACGTACTCGTGGGTCCGCCGCTCGACCCCTCACCGCCGCCCGACGAAAGCCCCGAGGTGTACTGGTTCGCCCGCGAAGAGGCGCTCGAACGTGCCGAGGCGGCGCTCGTACCGGCGCTCACCAAGCTGTTTGCGTCGCCACTCTTTCGTGACGTGCGAGACTGGTCGTCGTGAGTGACCTTGAGGCGTTGCGCGCGTTGATGGAGGCCGACCGCTGGCTCGATCGGGTCAGCGCGCAGAAATCACACTTGCCCGAACTTGGCGAACTCGCCACCGTCGAGGGTGGACTGCGAAGCCTCGCGCAGCAACTGCGTGTCTGCGACGACGCGCTCGCGCCACTTCGCGCCGCCAGTATCGAGCGAGGGGCTGAATCGGAACGACTTCGCGCGCGCGCCCAGACGTTGCGCGCGAAACTCGACGCATCGACGGCCAACGTTCGCGAACTCACCGCGCTCCAACACGAGCTCGAGGTCGTCCTCGAGCACCTCTCCCAGAGCGAGGACCGCGAACTCGAAGTGATGAGCGAGCTTGAACCCCTCGACGAGTCGCGCGCGGCGCTGACCCGTGCCGCCCAACCACTGGCGCAGCGACGTGAAGCGTTACGCACGACGATTGACCAACTCAACGCGTCGTTGGACGACGAATTGGTGGCGCTTCGCGCGGACCGGGCGCGTCGGGCCGAAGCGGTACCCGAGGAACTTCGAAGGCGCTACGACGCGGCGCTCGCGCGCGCGGGCGGCTCGGGTGCGGCGCAAGTGATCGATGGGCGCTGCGACGGGTGTCGTCTGGCGCTCGCGCCGCTCGATCACGATCGGTGGCGTCATCAGGCCGACACGCTCACGTTCGCCTGTCCTGAATGTGGACGGCTCTTGTTGCCGTGATCATTTTCGTTCGTCACGGCCAGACGACGACCAACGCTGCGGGACTGCTCGTAGGGCGCGCCGACCCCGCGCTGACCGAACTGGGTGAACGTCAGGCGCGTTCGCTCGGATTCGCGCTGGACTCGGTGCACGAGGTGTGGACCTCACCGTTATCACGCGCGCGTCGCACGGCGGAGTTGGCGTGGCCACGCTTGACGCCCATCGTGCACGAAGAGTTCATTGAAGTCGACTACGGGCGCTGGGACGGGCGACCCGTCGGCGAAGTTACGGCCGAGCAGTGGCGCGCGCTCGAGGCCAATCACGACCTCGCCTTTAGAGGAGGTGAATCGCTCGCAGACGTCGATCGGCGGGTGCACGACGCGCTGGACGAGCTGTTGGGTGATGACGCGAGCTACCTTCATCGCGCGCACGAACACCTCGCCATCGTGAGCCACGTGTCGCCCATTAAATCAGCGTTGACGTGGGCGCTCGGCGTGGCGGGATCGGCCGCGTGGCGTACACGCCTGCACAACGGCTCGTTCACCACCGTCGCCGCGCGTGATCACAAACCGACGCTCGTACACTTCAACGTCGTGCCGCCGCTCAGGAGTGAGGACTAGAGACAACGAAGCCCGTCTGCTCCACGTGGGAACAGACGGGCGCTCGATGTTTGGCCCCCCCAGCCAATAGTCAAGAAAATATCGCGAGTTCTACCTATAAGGTGATGGCAGGAGCCCACAATCCCTTGGTTGTGAGCAATTTCACATAGGAGAAGTC